>JAYUXE010001153.1:0-6933 GCA_043753165.1 Archangiaceae bacterium
CGCATCGATGCCCACCGCCTCTACCCGGCGATCGCGGCGGCGCCTCAGCCACGCCACCGGCTCATCTTCGAACAGCCCGAGCACCGAGGACAGCCGCACCACCGACGCGCGCAGCGACTGCAGCGTGCGGCCCACCATCGGCTTGTCCTTCACCGGCGGCTTGTCCATCAGCTCGTTCAGCTGCGCGAAGAGCCCCGACAGGGTCCCCAGCGCCCCGGCGAAGTTGAAGTCGTCGTCGACGCACTCTTCGAACTGGGCGACCCACTTGCCGGGCTCGCCGTGCAGCGCCCCGGCCCCGAAGTCCTTGCCGCCCACGCGGTCGTCGACCTTGCGCAGCGTCTCGTAGAAGTACTCCATGCGGCTCTCGCTGTCGGCCAGCGACTTGTCCGAGAACGCCAGGGGGCTGCGGTAGTGGGTCGAGAGGAAGAAGTACCGCAGCGCTTCGGCGTCGATCTGCGTCAGCGCATCGCGAAGGCGAACGACGTTTCCGAGAGACTTCGACATCTTGGCGCCGTCGAGGTCGAGGAAGCCGCCGTGCATCCACACGTTGCAGAACGTGCACTTGAAGCCCGCTTCGCTCTGCGCGATCTCGTTCTCGTGGTGCGGAAAGATGAGGTCGAGCCCGCCGCCGTGCAGGTCGAACGTCTGGCCGAGAAACTTCGACGCCATCGCCGAGCACTCGATGTGCCACCCCGGCCGGCCCTTGCCCCACGGGCTGTCCCACGACGGCTCGCCCGGCTTGGCCGCCTTCCACAACGCGAAGTCGAGGGCGGCCCGTTTCTGCTCGCCCGTGCCCGAACGTTCGGTGGCCTGCATGTCGTCGAGGTTGCGCTTCGACAGCTTCGCGTAGCCGGGCCACTTGCCGACCTCGAAGTAGACGTCACCCTGTGACTCGTAGGCGACGCCGTTGGCGATCAGCTTCTGCACGAGGTCGATGATCTCGGGAATCGTCTCGGTGACCTTGGGCGAATGGTCGGGCACCAGCAGATGCAGTGCTTTTGCGTCCGCCTCGAACTCGCGCACGAAGCGGGCGGCGAGCTCTTGCGCGGGCTCACCCTTCTCTTTCGCCGCGTTGATGATCTTGTCGTCGACGTCCGTGTAGTTCCGCACGTAGTTCACGGCGAAGCCGCGGTAGCGCAGGTAGCGCACGACGGTGTCGAACGACGTGAAGCTGCGCGCGTTGCCGATGTGCACGTAGCTGTAGACCGTGGGGCCGCAGACGTAGATGCCAATCTTCCCGGGGACGAGTGGCTGCAGCGGCTCCTTCTGGCCAGACAGGGTGTTGTAGACGCGAATCGCGCTCATTTTCCGCACTGTACCGATGCCTGACGCGGCCCACCTTGTCTTTGTCCTGACTTTTGTGGGTGACGGCTCACCTTTCGATTCTCGGGTTTTGAGGATCTGGTGATCCAAAGGCGCGGAACCGCTGGAGCATATGGGGGCGTTGATCGGGTAGTGTGACCGCGACCGTTTGCACCTGGAGCTGCCATTGTCTTCAAACCCCAAGCGCAGTCCTCCCCGGAAAGGTGAGCTGCCTTTCGATGACGCTGAGATTTTGAAGGCGGACGATCCACGGCCGCAGCGTGTCACCCAGTACCCAGCCACCAGCGCGAGGCGTGCATTGAAGAAGGTCGAAGAACACATTCCGACGTCGGTGTTCGACACCGAGAAGCACGACGAAGAACTGCGCGCGAGCTACGGCGCGGCCGAGGCGTCGAAGCCGGCGTTCTTGTACGTGGAACGTGGGCCAGGGGCGGGGCAGCTCGTGCAGCTGAAGCAGGGCCCGCTGGTGATTGGCCGAGCGTCGGTCAGCGACCTGCGCCTGCAGCACCCGTCGATTTCCCGCCGCCACGCGCAGTTCAAGCGCATCGGCGAACAGTTCTTCGTGAAAGACCTGGGCAGCCAGAACGGCACCTTCGTCAACAAGAACAAGATCGAGACCGAAGTCGAGGTGAGGCCCGGCGATCTGATCGCGATGGGCAACGCGCTGCTGAAGCTGCGGGGGCCGCTGGCCAAGGGCGAGTCGGTGCCGTCGGCGCCGGTGAAGGACAAACAGATGTCGCCGAAGAAGGCGGCGATGAAGACCTCGGTCGGCTACCCGGCGACGCGCGCGAACCCGGTGCCGGTGCAGAAGTCGAACAACATGTTCAAGGTCGCGATCTTCGCCGGAGCGATGGGCTTCGGCCTCGCCGGCGTCCTCGCCTTTGCGCTCGTGAAGGGCGTCGGCAACCACACGCCAGTGAAGATTCAGCCGAAGGGCGGCATGAAGGCGGCAGAGCCCGAGATGGACATCGCCGTCGACGACGTGAAGGTGAAGCAGGCGAAGCAGGTCGACGACGCGATCGCGAAGAAGATGGCCGAGAAGCAGGGCGCAAAGCCGGCAGTCGCCCAGAAAGAAGAGGCGCCCGCAGCTTCGCCCAACGAAGCGCCCAAACCGGTAATGGTCGCGAAGGCCACGGCGCCGGCTCGCAAGGCGGAAGACGAGGAAGAAGCACCAGCCCCGAAGGCCTCACCCAGCGCGAAGAAGGCGGCGATTCTGTCGGCCTACGAGAAGGGCAACGCCGAAGGCTCGCTGGACGCCGCCCGGAAGGCGAACGACAAAGAGCTCACCACGAAGCTCACCGAGTTCATCACCGCCTACGAGGCCGCCGATGGCGCGGTGAACTCGAACAACGGTGGCGCGGCGATCAAGAACTTCGAAAAGGCGCTGAAGCTCGACGAACAGCTTTCCAGCGGCTGGGGCGTCTACGGCGGCAAGATTCGCAAGCAGCTCGCCACGCTCTACACGCTGGTCGGGCTGCAGCACGTGAAGAACGACAACCTCGACAACGCGAAGATCGCGTTCCAGGCGGCGCTGAAGCACGACCCCGAGAACGAACGGGCGAAGGCGCAGCTGGCGAAAATCGGCGGCAGCGTCGCGCACGAGGACGACGAAGAGAAACCGGCGCCGAAGAAGAAGGCGACCGCGGCGGCGAAGAAGCCGGCGGCTGAGCCCAAGTCGCGCAGCCAGGCGATCGACGACGCGTTCGGCGATTAGCGCCGCAGACTTGCGCCGACGCCGCGCACGAGCAGCCAGGCGTTGACGACGGCAAAGGCGACGACGAGCCCGAACCAGCCAATGGCTGCGAAGTCGCTGCCCGGACGCGCGCCCTCGATGAGGATCCACTTCGGCTTCAGCTCACCGAAGCCTTCGTGCTTGGCGAACGCGTCTTCCCACCGGCTGGCCTGCTCGCGCGACAACAGCAGGCCGGCGGCGGTGAACGAACGTTGATCCGGTGCAGGCGGCGTCGTGCCCGGCTTCCATTCTTCGGTCGGCAGCGCCTTTCGCTTCACCAGCAGCGGCGTGTTCTGCACCCCGATGACCACGAACTGCTGATCGCCGTCGAGCCCATACGCCCCCCGAAGCGCCGGAGCGCCATGCAGCTGCGCGTACCGATTCGTCGCCGCCTGGTCGAAGCGGTACGCCCCTTCGACGCCCAGCTGAATCGGGTCGCGCGACGAAAAGAAGTACGAGACGTCGGCGCGCTGCGTCCACATCACCCAGCCGGTGATGATCAGGGCGAGGGCAGCGACCGGCGGCATCACGCCAACCGCGGGCCTCCGTTCGAGCCGGGACTCGAGCAGGGCGATGCGGTTCGATCGCTGGTCTGTGTCGAGATCAGGCATGGACGAGAAAACGCCCCGGCCGCAGCATCGCGGGTCGGGGCGCGCTTCGACGGTTTAGCGTCCGAATCAGGCGATGGTGAAGATCTTCTTCAGATCGTTCTCGATGTCCTCTTCGCTGACTTCCTTCGCCAGCGAGAGCTCTTTGATGAGCAGGCTGCGCGCAGTGTCGAGCATCTTGCGTTCACCGAACGAGAGGTCCTTGTCGCCCTTGAGCAGGTAGAGATCGCGGAGCACTTCGGCGATTTCGAACACGCTGCCCGTCTTGATCTTTTCCATGTATTCCCGGTAGCGCCGGTTCCAGGTCGTGGAGTCGACCGAGATGTCCTTCTCTTTGAGGATTGCGTAGACCTGCTTCACGTCTTCTTCCGAGATGATCTCGCGAAGGCCAACCGAGCCGACCTTGTTGATCGGGATCATGATCCGCATCCCGTTCTCGAGAATCCGAAGGACGTAGAACGACTGGCGTTGTCCGGCGACCTCCGTGTGCTCGATGCCCATCACTTCGCCTACGCCCTGGCCGGGGTAAACGGCCTTGTCACCGGTTTTGAAGCTCGTTTGCACTTGAGTCACTGCCTCCGCGATGGATTCGGCCGCTCCATACCACACCCCAGACTTGACCACCACGGACCACACCCACTAGCCTTGGAACTGACGTGGGCTCGGCGGGTGGGTTGGGGGTGGGGGAATGGGCCGTTCTGCTGTTATTTCG
Source organism: Archangiaceae bacterium (assembly GCA_043753165.1). Lineage (GTDB taxonomy): Bacteria > Myxococcota > Myxococcia > Myxococcales > Myxococcaceae > JAGSPQ01. Next base: position 4,376 of record JAYUXE010001153.1, read on the forward strand.
TGGGCTTCCATTGGCGATCGGCCAATGGTTTTTCCGGTCATCTCTTTCGTGTCAGGGGTCGCCCTTGGACCCTCAACCGAAGGCTCGGGGTGGCCATTCCTGACGCTGGCCGGTGGGCTCGGGTTCCTCGCCTGGCGCTGGCAGGGCACGGGACGCTGGCTCTCGCTGCTTCTTTCTCTGGGGTTGGCGGGGTTCGCCCTCGCGACGCTGCAGGCGGAAATTTCGGTTCCATCGGTTTTTGGAGAAGCGCGGCTCGAGGCGGAGGTCGAACGGGTCGACGGGCCGCGCCTGACGCTTCGGTCGGCCAGCCTCGACGGCCAGCCGTCTCGCGCGCGGGTCCTGCTCCACGTCGATGGCGCCGTGGCGGTGCTCGCGGGGCAGCGCGTGGTGGCGCGCGTGAAGCTCAGGGGCGTCGAGTACCTGCCTTCGAATCCGGGCGAAGACTCGCGCGGGCCGTGGCTGCGGCGGCGGGCGGTGGCCTACAGCGCAGGTTGCCGGGCCGAAGAGCTGGTCTTTGTGCGCGGGGCGCCGTCGTCAGAAAAATGGTTGGCGACCCAACGGTCGGCCCTGTCGGCCGCCGTGAAGCGCGTGTCGCCGACCCCCGACGCGGCGGCGCTGTACCTGACCCTCGCGGCCGGCGAGCGCGCGACGCTGGACGACGCGCTGGAAGAGGACTTCGCCCGCAGTGGCCTTGCGCACGTGTTGTCCGTCAGCGGGCTGCACGTCGCAGCGCTCGCTCTCGTGTTGATGCTGGTGCTCAAGCGCGCGGTGGTGTGGTTGCCCTGGCGAAGGTTGCGGCGCGTCGATGCGCGGCGGCTGGCGGCGCCCGCAGCAATTCCCCTGCTGTGGGGCTACGTCGCGTTCACGGGGTGGCAGCCGCCCGCGGTGAGATCGGCCGTGATGACGTCTCTGCTGCTCGCAGGGCTGACGGTGCAGCGTCGAAACGATGCGTTCAATGCGCTGGCGTTGGCGGCCCTGGCGGTGGCGGCGGTGACTCCGTCGGCGGTGGCCGACCTGTCGCTGCGGCTGTCGTTTCTGGCGGTGCTGTCGTTGATCCTGCTCGCTCCGGCGCTGCGAGACGCGACGCGGATTCCGTTGCCGACCCCGGGGACGACGTCGGGGTGGCGGCTGCGGCTGCAACGGTTGCGCGAGGCGATGGTCCAGACGTTCTGCGCGAGCCTCGCGGTGACGGCGTGCTCGGCGCCGCTGCTGGCGACCAGCTTTCATCGCCTGGGCGTCGCGGGCCTCGTCTCGAACGTCATCTGCCTGCCGCTGTGCGGTGCATTGACCGTGCTCGCCGCCGGTGGAGCCGCTGTCTTCCTCGTCGCCCCCGCCCTCGCGACGCCCGTGCTGTGGCTCGGAGCGCACGCGTCGCAAGTGCTCGTCGCCGCGGCGCGGTTCTTTTCGAAGATGCCGCTGGCCGCGGTGGACGTGCCGTCGCCAGAAGCGTGGGTGGCGGTGGGTTGGCTCGTGGGTCTGGGCGCGGTCGCGATCGCGGAAGGGAAGACGCGTTGGTTGGCGCTGCTCGCTCCGGCCGCGCTGGCAATCGCCGTGGTGGGGCCTGCCCACGCGGAGCTAGAGGTGACGTTTCTTTCGGTCGGTCACGGTGACGCGATCGTCGTCAGCTCGAAGGGGGAGCACGCGCTGATCGACGGAGGCGGGGTTCCCAACGGCACCGACACCGGCCGCCGTTTCGTCGTCCCCTTTCTGCGGCAACAACGCATTGGGCGGCTGAAGCTGGCGGCGCTCAGCCACCCGCACCCGGACCACGCGTTGGGGCTCGCGTCGGCGCTGACGCAGGTGCCGGTCGAACGGCTCTGGCTGCCGGCGGGCGGTGGCGATGGGCCGCTGATGCGCGCGGTGAAGTCGGCAGCGAAAGGCGCTGTGATCGAAGAGGTCGAGCTCGGGCACCCTGCCCTTCACATCGGAGCAGCCGAGCTTCAGGTGCTGGGGCCACCGACCGATCGGCTGCTGCTCGAGGGGGTGAACGATAAGTCTCTGGTGCTGAAGATCCAGCACGGCGACGTCTCGATCCTGCTCACGGGCGACGTCGAGGAAGCGGGCGAAGGGCTGCTCGACCCGGGCGAGATCACGGTGGTGAAGGCGCCACACCATGGGTCGCGCACCTCGTCATCGACCGCGTTCGTGCGAAAGCTGCGCCCCCAGCACGTCATCTTCTGCGTCGGCCGCCGCAACCGCTTCGGCTTTCCCCACCGCGAGGTCGAAGATCGCTACCTCGCCGAAGGCGCGCGCTGCCACCGCACGGATCTCGATGGCGCCGTGACGGTGAAGAGCGACGGAACGTCGGTCGAGATCGTTCACTTCCGGGAGCGATAGCCGACCTGCTTCGTCCGCCGTGAGACGCCCCGTGGCCTTACGAGGGTCCATTGCCCCAGCAGCACCTGCGAGAAATCGGGAGCTCTGCGGGGTCTCTCAACGGCCCGTTGGCATTGAGGGTAGAGGGTGGCTTTCCTCTCTGCGCCGCAAACGACGTTCGGCGCACGCGGATAGTGCCTTCATCGCGAGGCAACGTCATCGTTTTGAGGGGGTGGGGCGTG
>JAYUXE010001154.1:0-2942 GCA_043753165.1 Archangiaceae bacterium
GCGTCGAGCGCGGTGTACTCGGCATAGCTGGGAATTCGCCCGCGCAGGTCGAGCGAGAGGCGCCGCAGCAGCTGGTACTTGTCGACGGCGTGCGGTGCATCACACGTCGCGGGCACGGTCTGCGCCGCGGCGCTGCTGGCGATCAACGACAGCACGAGGATCTTCGTCTTTGTCATCACGGCTGCATCCCTCCGGCGACCCACTTGAGGACCACCGCGTATTCGGCGGCTGAAAGCACTTCGGTGTTCGCAGGCGGCATCGGAGCGACGCCTTCCGCTTTCAAACGCTTCACCACCGTCACCGCGTACGACTTCGCGACGTCGTATTTTCCGAAGTCCAACGGCGGGTACTCGGTGGGCCTGGCGACGTGGCACGTGTTGCAGTGCGCGACGAAGAACGGCTTCACATCGATGGCGAACGACGTGGGCTTCGCGGTCGACAGCTTGATCAGCGCGCTGCCGTCGAGCGCGAACGTGTCGCCCGCCGCGTCCAGCTGCAGGCCGCGCGCACGTGGGGCAGTGACGTCGCCGAAGGTCTTGAAGGTGGTGCCTTCGAGCCGCGCGATTTTTCCCTCGGCGGCGATCAGCACCGTGCCCAGCGCGCCCACCACGTCGGTCGCGACGATCGCCCGGTGCTTCATCTCGCCCGCCTTCGTCCGCGTGTAGAGGCCGGCGCTGGTCGCGAGCATGACGTCGCCGTCGTCCGTGCGCGCCCAGGCATTCAGGGTGCCGATGTCCTTCGCGACCCACGCCGCCTTCTTGGTCGCGAGGGCGACGTGGAACACCTGGCCCTTCGCGACGATCAGCGCCTCGCCCGCGCCAGCCCCGATGGCCAGCACCGGGTTGCCCAGCGCGCCGAGCTTCGGAAACTCGACCGTCACCGCGTTCAATTGCATCGCCTTCACGTGCTGCACGCCTTCGCTGGTCGTCAGCCAGAGCTCTTCGCTGGGGCCTTCGCCGTACCCGTCGATCGCGGTGACCGTCATTCCGGCGAGGTCCGCGCTCAGCGGCGACTTCAACAGCCGGCCATCGAGCGTGTGGAAGAGGCCGTTGTCCGCGACGACCCAGAGGCTGTCGGCGCCGCGGCGCCAGACGAAGTGGACGGGGCCGGTCGCCATCGTCTCGCCCGCCGATCCCACCGGAATCGGGGCGAGCGTGCCCGCGCTGGCCGACCGCTTCATCACGGCATCGGCCGTCACGACGGCGAGCTCTCCGCCCGCGAAGCTGAGCGCCACGGGCGTCGCCGCCATCGTCACGGGAGCCTGCGTCACCGCTGGGCCCGCCTCGAGACCACCGGCGACCTCCGTCACCACCGGGTCCTTCACTTCCGGGGGCACCACCACCGTCGTCGGCCCGCAACCGGCCGCCAGCAACGTCATCGTCAGCAGTGAAAGAGGTCTCATCGCCCGCAGCCCTTCCGCAAGTCGCGCGCCACGCCGGCCTTCGAGCAGTTGGGCGGGGTTGAACGGGCACTTTGAGGGTCCGCCCGCAGAAGTGGTGTACCGAAGCCCTGCGGGCTGTCCTTCGGCAGAGGACATCGAAAATTCGTGGATGAGGGCGCGCACGCCTGCTGAACACCTGTGGTCGAAGCAAGTTGCGGCGGCGGCAGAGACTTCGCGACCGCGGCGTCACCGACGTAGACTTGATGCCGTGCTAACCGCAGCCAGGATCGCCAACTTTCGCTCGATTCGATCGGTCGGCCTTCGTCTGAATCCGTTGACTGTTTTCGTGGGGCCCACGCGTCCGGCAAATCGTCAGTGCTTCGCGCTTTTGATCCGCAGGAGCCTCGGCACGAAGACCTCTGGCAGCACGATCCGCATGAGGTGGTTCAGTTCGAATGGGATCTTGGACCCGGCGAAGGAAGTGGATCTGGTCAGTGGCGCCCACACCTGAACTCCTGGGGAAGCAGGCCGTACGGGTTCGCTCGCGTGCACCTGGATCTCGCGACCCTGCGCTCGGCCAATCAGCTGCTGCCGCAAACAACCCTCGACGTCTCTTTGGCGGGTGTCACCAACCTTTTTTTCTCGCTGACCCGATCGCAGAAGGCCGCGCTCGCGCAGCGGTTTTGCTCCCTCGTTCCCGTGTTTCAGGATGTCGATACCCAAGCCATCGGCTCGGGCACTCATGAATTCAGGTTTCAAGACAGGTAGAACGCTGACGTCTGGTACCGCCCACAAGAAGCCTCAGATGGCAGCATGCTGGTACTCGCCTGCTGGTTGATCAGCTACCAGACGCCTCGGCCGACCTTGCTGACGATCGAGGAACCCGAACGCGGTCTGCACCCGTACCTGTTGGGTGAGCTCGTGCGGGTGTTGAGAGATCTCACCAGAGGTCCGACCCCGATGCAGATCTCGATGGCCACGCACTCCGCAGAGATGCTCGAGTTCGTGAGGCCCGAGGAAGTCAGGTTCCTCAGCAAGGACTCAAAGGACGGCTCAGTCCGAATCGAGCAGATCGAGACAACTGATCCGAACTGGAAAGAGGCCTACGACGCGCACCTCGAGTCGCTGGGCAGCGTCTGGCTCGCAGGCGGGTTGGGTGGAGTTCCGGCGCTTTGATCGAAGGAGCGCTCAAGCTCGCGCTTCTTGCCGAGGGGCAAGGCGAGCTCGCCGCTTCCAGCAAGAACAGAATCCAGCTCGCTCCATTCGATACGATCGATCCAGAGCAACTCGGAGCAGGGCATCGGCTCGTCGCGAGAATCACCGCGGAAGGCCGCCCAATTGCGTTCGAAGCCGTTCAATTCGTAAGCCCGTTGAGGGTCCGCGGCCGTGAGGCGAAGGGCAGCGACCTCGTCACCCCGGCGACGCTCAGGGCACTGCTCGCCGCCGCTTCGAAGCGCTCGCCTTCATTCAAAACCGCGCGCGAGAAGCTCGCAGCATTCCTCAAGCAGCTTTAGCCCCCAATCCTCGCCCGTGTAGTGTGAGCGTCGATGCTGCCGTCGCT
>JAYUXE010001155.1:0-2942 GCA_043753165.1 Archangiaceae bacterium
TCGCGACGTCAGCCCGCACAACATCCTCGTCAGCACCCGCGGCGAGGTGAAGCTCATCGACTTCGGGGTCGCGCGCGCGGCGAAGACGATGCACCGCACCCAGGCCGGGCTCGTGAAGGGCAAGTACCCGTACATGTCGCCCGAGCAGATCACGGGGCAGGTGATCGACTGCCGCGTCGACGTCTACGCGCTGGGCCTCGTGCTCTACGAGCTGCTGACCAACGCGCGCGCGATCGCTGGTGAGCTCGAGGTGCAACAGATCGAGAACGCGCGCCACGGTCGCATCAAGCCCGTCGAGCAGCTGCGGCCGAACATTCCTTCGACGCTGCGAAAAATCCTCGCCGGGGCGCTGCACCCCCAACCCGAAGGCCGGTACCCGTCGGCTGCCGCGCTGCAGGTGGATCTCGAGAGCTACATTCGCAACGACCGGCAGGTGGTCGGCAAGGAAGACCTGGTGCGGCTGTTTCGCGTCGTCGCCGCCGAGGCGTCGCACCTGCCGCCCGAGTTCGATCTGCCGCCGGTGCCGAAGCCGATCGCCTCGCCTCAACCGATTTCCCTCGACGAGACTTTGCTCAGCGGCGCCGACCTGTCGCATCGCCCCACCGACCAGGTGCCGATCAGCGACGGGCCTCCAAACAAGACCGCGCCCATGGGCATGCCGTCACCCGTGTTGCTGTTGAAGAGCCCCATTGCCGTGCCGCTGACGGCACCTCCGCGCGGCGTCCACTTCGGCGGAGCGGCCGAGATCGAGCTCAGCCCCGACACCGACCAGTCGCCCGCCCACAAAGTCGTCCACGCCACCGACACGGCCGTGGGGCCGGTGCTCGTCCCCGACCCCTTGCCCTCCGTGCAGCGTGGCTCCGGGGGAATCGTGCTCATCGCGGCGGTGCTGCTGCTCGCGGCGGCTGCCGTCGGGTACGCGTTCTGGCCGCGCGAAGGCGTGGTCGTCGTCGAGCCGCCACCGCCGCCGGTGCTCGCGGTCGTCGATGCCGGGGCCGCTGACGTCGCCGAGGTCGAGGCGCCCGACGCCAGCGTCGACGAAACGAAGCCCGTCGAGCCGGTGAAGGCCGTGAAGGCGGCGGTCATTCGCGTCACCGCCACTCCCGCGATGGAAGTCCTCGCCGACAAGAAATCGTGGGGAGTGACGCCCGTGCAGGTCGAGCTCACCGCCGGCAAGCACGTGCTCGTCTTGCAGAACCGCGATCTGGGGCTCTCACAGACGACGACGTTCAAGCTCGCCGCAGGCGAACGCCGCGACTTCAGCTGGGTCGCGGTGCGCGGCAAGCTCCAGATCAACGTCGAGCCCTTCGGCGACATCTCGCTCAATGGCCGCGTCCTCAAGAAGCTGAGCAGCATCGCCGAGGCCGACGTGTGGGAAGGCCGGTACCAGATCAGCGTCTCGAACGACGAGATGAAGAAGACGATCACCCGCGCGATTGAAGTGAAGGGGAATCAGACCACGCAGGTGAAGGTGAACCTCTTCACCGACGTCAAATGAGCGCGGTGACGGCGTCGGCCACACGGCTGGCGGCCCCGGGTTGTCCCAACGTCGCGCGAACGTCGTCGAGCCCCCGCAGCATTTCTTCCCGCGCGGGGCCCGCCCACAGCGGCTCGAGCGCAGCGACGATCTTCCCGGGCGTCATCTCGCCCTGAATGAGCTCGGGCACGACGCGCCGCTGAACCAGAAGATTCGGCAGACACACGAACGGGATCTTCAGCATCGTCCTGCCGATCGCATACGTCAGCCCCGACACCCGGTAGATCGCGACCAGCGGCGTTCGCATCAACGCAGCTTCGAGCGTCGCCGTGCCCGACGCCACCACCGCCACATCTGACGCCGCCACCGCTTCCGGCGCCTGACCATCGAGGAACACCGCCGGCAGCCCCGCGAACGGCGCTTCCACGGGCCCGCGAGGCAGCCCCGACGCCACGGGCACGACCAGCTGCAGCGCCGGCCTTCGCTTGAGCTCCAACCGCGCCACCGCCACCATCGTCGGCAACAGCCGCTTCAGCTCGGACCTTCGGCTGCCGGGCAACAACGCCAGCGTCGGGCGATTGGGCTCGAGCCCGAGCTGGCGACGGTGCGTCTCTGAGGCCTGCCGCACTGGCATCTGTTCCAACACCGGGCTGCCCACGTAGGTCGCGTTCACGCCGCGTTCGCGAAAGAACTTTTCCTCGAACGGCAAAATGCAGAGCAGCGCATCGACGCGTTCCTTCAGCTGCGCGACGCGCCCTTCGCGCCACGCCCACGCCATCGGAGCGACGAACCACGCCACCTTGACCCCCTGCGCCTTGAGCCGCTTCGCGAGCCGCAGGTTGAAGTCCGGCACGTCGACCAACAGCGCAGCGACCGGCTCCCGTTCTTCCGCCGCACGCGTGAGATCGCCCAGCACCTTCCAGATGCGCGGCACTTTGGGCAGCACCTCGGCGATGCCCATCACCGAGATCTCGTGCGCGCCGTGAACGAGCTCGACGCCCTGCGCCTGCAGCTTCGGGCCGCCCATGCCGAAAAATCGCAGCGAGGGGTCGCGTCGTTTCAGCTCGGCCACGACGGCTGCCGCGTGTTGATCGCCTGACGCCTCGCCCGCCACGACCATCACCCAGCGCTGCGCGCGATCCACGCTGCAACGCGTACCGTCGCGAGCGGTGCATGTAAAGTCCGCCGCCCTTGACCCGTCTCTGGCGCCTCGGCCGCCCCCACCTGCGGCTGCTTTCCCTCTCATTCGTCTGCATGGCGATGGTGGGCGTAACCACCGGGGCCTACGCGTGGCTGCTGGGCCCGGCGCTGCGGTTTCTGCTCACGGGCGGCACGCGCGGCATCGAGCCGCTGTTCCGGTTTCATCCCCAGGCGGCGACGTGGCCGCGCGAGACGCTGCTGTGGTGGCTGCCCGCGGTGATCGTGGGCATCGGCCTGGTGAAGGGGGTTGGCTACCTCGGCCAGT
>JAYUXE010001156.1:0-2941 GCA_043753165.1 Archangiaceae bacterium
AGCACGGCTGCTCCTTTCTTGAATGGGCCGAGCTTCCCGTCTTTCGACCGCGTCCCTTCGGCGAAGAAGACGATGCTCACGCGTTCCTGCACCGCGCGAACGGAGTCCTTCAGCTTGCCCTTGTCGGCGTCGCTGCCCGTGCGGTCGACGAAGACGTTGCCGGCGCGCTCGAGGGCAAAGCCGAAGACCGGAATCTTTCGCAGCTGCTGCTTGGCGATGAAGCGCATGTGCCGGCGGATGTGAGCGAACAGCACCAGCGCGTCGAAGTGCGACTGGTGGTTGACCGCGAGCACGAAGTTTCCGTCGGGCAGGTTCTCGAGGCCGCTGACGTCGTGGCGCACGCCAGAGACTTTCAAAATGCTGCGGGCCCAGACGTTGAGCACGGGATCCATCGCCTCTTCACCGACGATGGAAAGGGCCGAGACGAGGGGCGAGGCGATTCCGGTGATGCCAACCGCGGCCGACCCGGCGAACAACGTGCGCATCAGCTGTTTCAAAGGAATTCTCCGGCAGGAAAGAGGAGCACGTCAGACAGCTGCTCGACCTGCAGCAACAGCATTAACACCCGGTCGAGACCGACGGCGATTCCTCCGCTGGGAGGCATGCGCCCGACCGCGGCGAGAAACCGTTCATCCAGAGGAAAAGCGGGGCGACTCTGTGACCGGCGCAACGCCTGCTCTTCCACCAGCCGCGCCCGCTGTTCCTTCTCGTCGGTGAGTTCGCTGAAGCCGTTGCCCAGCTCGACGCCGCGCGCGTAGACCTCGACCCGTTCGGCCACCCTTTCGTCTCCGGGCTTCAGCCGTGCGAGCGACGCCATCGCCGCGGGGTACTCGAGCAGGAACGCCGGCCGCGACTTGCCGAGGTCCGGCTCGACGCGTTGCAGGAAGAGGTGGAAGAAGACGTCGTCCCAGCTGTCGGCGCCGCCGACGCGCACGCCCGCTTTTTCGGCGGCGGCGCGAAGCCCTTCCGCCGTCGGGTGTGCCTGCCAGTCGATGCCGGTCGCGCGCAGCAGCGCGTCGCGCACGCTCACCCTTTCCCACGGCGTCTGCCCGAAGAGCGCGGCCCCACCGGTGATGCGGGTCTCCGCCAGCGCCAGCGCCCCTTCGAGGTCCGACATGATTGCGTGGTAGTCGGCGTTCGGTCGGTAGAACTCGAGCAGCGAGAACTCCGGGTTGTGGTGCCGCGAGACTTCCCCGTTGCGGAACACCTTGCACAGCTGGAACAGAGGGGGGCACTGCGGATCTGCGAGCAGCCGTTTCATCGCGTACTCGGGGCTCGTGTGCAGGTACAACGGCTGCCGCACGCCGACGCCCGTCTGCGGAATGAACTCGAGCTCGAACGGGTCGATGTGCGGCTCGAGCCCCGGAATCGGCACCAGCAGCGGCGTCTCGACCTCGAGGTAGCCCTGCCCCGCGAAATACTCGCGAAGGGCGGCGTTCAGCTTTTCGCGCGCACGGGCGGCCGCCCACTGCTTCTCGGTTGGCATCGGGGCGGGTGACGTTACATTCGCGCCCCGTGATGCGCCCGTGGATCCTCGCTGCCGCCTCTTTGGTCCTCGCCGGGTGCCCGAAGGCCGTGCCGCCGCCTGAGCCTGCGCCGCCACCCCTGGGTGCGCAGCAGCAGCTGGCAAAAGAAGTCGACGCCATCGCGGTCGAGGCCCTGGCTCTGACGAAGGAACAGGACGAGCTGCTGTGGGCCCACTGGACGCGGGGATCACCACTGGAGCTCGACAAGCCCGCGCTGGCACACGCCATTCTCTATGAGCCGGCGACCCTCGATCGCGTGCGGCTCGCGCGAAAAGAAGGCGTCGGAAACGCGGTGGGCGTGAAGCGGCTCGAGAAGTGGCTGGTGGGCGAACGGCTCGCGCGCGCGGCGATGGAAGCGAACGCGACGCTTGCCGGGCAGGAAGCGGCGGCGACCTTCGACCTCGATGGCAAGCCGCTGCAGTGGAAGGACTTGTCTCGCCTGCTCGCCAACGAGAAGAGCCTGGTGAAGCGCCGGGCGATGTGGGCCGCGTCGCGCGAAGCCGTGCCGGCCCTGGCTGAGGGGATTAGAAAGCGGGACGACGCGGTGGTGGCGGCGCTGACCGCGCTGGGGCTCACGCCCGAGGAATACGCCGGCGTGACGCTCGAGGCCGTGCAGACGCTGGCGAAGAAGACGCTGGATTCGACGGAAGCCGATTGGAGGGCCGGGCTCGAGGGGTTGGCCAGGGCCGAGCTCGGGCTCGCGATGGACAAGGTGATGCGCGCCGATTTCCCGAAGCTGCTCAAACCGTCGGTGGCGGCGGACGCGGCGTTCGCGAAAGGGGAGCAGGCGGCTAAGGCGGCCGCGCTGCTGGGCGCGCTGAATTTGTATGGGCAGCCCGGGCTGACGCTGGATTTGGCGGAATCGGCGAAGAAGAACCCGTTGCCGTTGACGGTCGCTCCCGGCGGGGCTGCCGATGTCCGCGTCAGTGTCCGGCCCGCCGGTGGTGTGCGTGACCTGTCGGCTGTGCTGGGCGAAGTCGGGCGTGGGCTCGCGCTGCACGGTTCGCGTGAGCCGGCGGAGAAATTGCCGAAGCTGGCTGACCCGCTGGTTGCCGACACCACTGGGCTGCTCTTCGCAGGGCTGCCGTCGAATGCGGCGTGGCTGAAGCAGCAGGGCGTGGCCGACAAGGCGGCGCGTCAGTCGATTTCATCGGCGTCGACGCTGCAGCTTTTTCAGCTTCGGCGCACGGCCGCGGGGCTGTTGTCGATGATTGAGTCGCGCGGGCAGACGCCGGAATTTGCAGCCCAGAGTTACCGAACGTGGATGACCCGCGCGCTGTCGATCGAAGTGCCGGTGGAAGACGCCGCGCGCTGGCAGCTGGAACGCGACCCGCTGTACCGGGGCGTCGAGCTGCTGCAATCGGCAGAAGCCGTCGCTGCGCTCAAGGCGTCGCTGGCCCCCGAGTGGTGGAGCG
>JAYUXE010001157.1:0-2940 GCA_043753165.1 Archangiaceae bacterium
ACAGCCGCCCATCGAGGGGGGCGCGCCCGTACCTTGCGATGAACCCAGGCGGAGAAAAGGCCCCGCGTCCTGCCGAGTGGGGCTGTGATTTCAGTGGGCGACGAAGACCGCGACGACGACATCGTCAGACTGTGTTTTCCTGCCGTTTGATCAGCCGCTGAATGTTCGACCGGTGGGTGAACAGCATCAGCACGAGGAAGACGACGGCGACGGCCGGGTACTCGATCGGCCGATGAACCGCGAAACCCACGCCGACCGCGACCAGCGCGCCCAGCAGTGACCCGATGCTGCTGACGCGGAAGATCGCCAGCACAATCACCCAGACGACGAAACCTGCGAGCGCGGCCCACGGCAACAACACGACCAGCACGCCCAGCGCCGTTGCCACGCCTTTGCCGCCCTTGAACTTCAGCCACACCGGGAACACGTGCCCGAAGAACGCAGCCAGGCCCACCGCGTCGTGCCACAGCGGCTCGCCCAGAAGCAGGTGCTGTGCGGCGATGACCGGAATCGCCCCTTTGAGCGCGTCGAGCACCAACACCACCGCGCCCAGCTTCTTTCCGACGACGCGCGCGACGTTCGTGGCGCCGATGTTTCCACTGCCTTCCGCGCGAACGTCCTTCCCTGCGACCGCGCGCGCGAGCAGCAGCCCGAACGGCACCGATCCGCTGAAGTACGCCGCCACCACCAACACCGCGTGAATCACAGGAAGGGGTGCCGGTGCTGAAGAATCACGAACGCGTAGTTCAGCGTGAACACGACGATTGCCACGTTGCGCAGCCGCGTCCAATCGCGCTCGTCGAGCTCGAAGTTCGGCACCGGCGCTTTGAACACCAGATGCATGAAGCTCCACACCACTGCGACTGCGAACCCGGCGGCCGCCAGCGTGCCCAGCGGGTTCGCCTTGAGCGCGCCGTAGAGGTTCAAATGCGCGAAGCGATCAGCCACGCGGGTCAGCCCGCAGCCCGGGCATGGAAAGCCCGTCATCTCGCGAAACGCGCAGCCCCAGAACGGGATGATCACCGCGACCGGGATGAAGCGTGCGGTCAGCAGCCCGAGCAACCCCACCAGCCCCAGCGCCTCGAGCTTTCCGACTTTTCGGTTCCGCGCGGGCCACGAAATCTGCACGGCTGCCTTCTAACCCGGTCACTTGCGTCCCTGCACGGGCTTGCGCTACTTCGACCAGTCATGAACGCACTGATCGCCGCGCTGATGCTCGCCACTGCTCCTGCTGCCACGGCTCCGGCCGGCAAAGCGTCCGAGCCGACGCTGGTGCGTGGCGACAAGCTGAAGGGCCTGCCAAAGGTCGAGCTCGCCGCACTGCTGAAAGACCCGACCGCGTCCGAAGGAAAGGAAGTCGCGCTCGAAGGCACGGTGCGGAAGGCGTGTGAGAAGAAGGGCTGCTGGATGGAGCTCGCCCCCGGCGACGCGAACGCGAAGGGTCCGGGCGTGCGCGTGACGTTCAAGGACTACGGCTTCTTCGTCCCGCTCGATTCAGCCGGCAGCAAGGTGAAGATCGAAGGCGTCGTCTCGGTGAAGGAGCTCTCGGACGAGCGCGTGAAGCACTACGAAGGCGAAGGAGCGACCATCGCCCGCGGCAAGGACGGCAAAGCGCGCGAAGTTCAGCTGGTCGCGTCGGGCCTCGAGCTGCGCAAGTAAGTCTGACTCGCCAGTACTCCATGCGCGGCGTGCAGGGCGCCGCGGATCGCGCGGTGTCGATGTGCCGCGAACATCTTCTCGCGCAGAGCCCCGGCAGCCGGCTGCATGACGTGTCGCTCGACCCGCGCTTCCAGCACCGCGGCATCGATTTGCTGTGGGAACGCGATGGGCACGCGGTGCTGGGCGTCGAAGTGAAGGGCGATCGCCAGGGCGGCCGCCGCGGGAACTTCTTCTTCGAGCTCGTCAGCAACCTCGAGAAAGACACCCCCGGCTGCTTTTTGTATTCCGTCGCCGACCTGCTCGTTTACGTCTTCCTCGACAAGCAGCAGGTGCACTGCCTGCCGATGAAGGACGCCCGCGCGTGGTTCCTGCCGCGCGCGAAACAGTACAAGTTGAAGTCGACGAAGACGCGCACGGGTCACCTCACGTACACGACCGTCGGAGCCATCGTCCCGGTCAAAGAGGTTCTCGCCGAGCTTCCGGGCTGGCGCATCTGACGCGTCGTCCGGTTCCGTGACCGCGTCTTCCACCGGCGGCTTCCAGAGTACCGCCACCTGTCAGTCGCGGGAGGCGACCGTCTTGCCTCATCGGTGCTGACTGGCCTCCGGGCGATCGTTGCCGCGGAGCCCGTGCAAGAAATCGGAGCTTCCGCGGGTTCTCTCGGCCGTGCGTCGGGCTCAAACGGGGAAACCAGATGAGAACTCGAGAGGTGGGTCGTTGCCGTAATCGTTTACCCACGCGGGGAATGGGTAGGTGATTGCGCCAGGGCGTTGCGGGATGCAGATACCCCCGCAGCACGTGGGTAAGTGCATCCCGCTCGAAAGTCCCGGCTCACCTTCCCCGTCAATGCCCGAGGAACGGGCGAGAGAACCCGCGCAGGTTTCGATTTCTCGCACGGGGTTTCCGCGGCAACGATCATCGAAGGCTGCCCGGCATCGATGGGGCACCGCGGTCGCCTTTCGCGACCTTTCCGTGGCTGCCGGGCGCCGTTCAGTTGATCCCGGTCGCGCACGTGTTGAGCGTGCACTGCAGCCCCTTGTTGCCGCAGCAGTCGGACGTCTGACCGCACGACTCGCCCTGAACGCGGCACCGCGCAGGCGGAGTCGGCGAGCAGACCAACTTTCCGGTCGCGTTCGCCGCGCAGACATCGCTGCAGCACTCACTGCCGACCGTACAATCGGCCCCCTGCGCACGGCACGCGCGCGGCGCCCAGAACGCGGCGATGTTCTTCGACTGCGTGTTCTGCCCGGGCAACCAGTAGCCGACTTCGCTGGGGTCGCC
>JAYUXE010001158.1:0-6924 GCA_043753165.1 Archangiaceae bacterium
GGTGACGGTGGCCAACCCGACCCGATGAAGACCTCGCTGGGCTACATCGGCGCCGATGCCTTTGTGCGCAAGTTTCAGGGCAATGGCGGGGCTGGCGGCGGCGGTGGGGGTGGTGGTGGTGGTAATCGTGGTGGCCGCCGCACTGGTGGCGGCGGTGGTGGCGGTGGCAGCGGTGGTGGTGGTGGCGGCGGTGGTAGTCGCCGCGGCGGCGGCGGTCGCTGAGGTCGGCGGGCGGGTCGGGCGCCGGGCCTGAGGGCTCCGCCCGTTGCCTGCGCGCAGCCGGCAGCCATCCCCGGGTTGCCCAAGCACGCTAGAATGCTCGGTTAACTTTAAGTTATTGATTTCAGGAGAATTTTTTTGGCCACTTCCGCAAAGACCGAACGCACGCTCTCCATCATCAAGCCCGACGGACTCCAGAGCGGAGTCATCGGCAAGATCATCAGCCGCTTCGAAGACAAGGGCCTCAAGCCCGTCGCGATTCGCCTGCAGCAGCTGTCGAAGACCGACGCGGAAGGCTTCTACGCCGTCCACGCGGCGCGCCCGTTCTTCAAAGATCTCGTGTCCTTTATGATCTCGGGCCCCGTCGTCCTGATGGTGCTCGAAGGCGAGAACGCGATGCAGGCCAACCGCGACGCGATGGGCGCCACCGACCCGAAGAAGGCGGACAAGGGCACCATTCGCGCCGACTTCGCGAAGAGCATCGACGCCAACACCGTGCACGGTTCGGACAGCGTCGAGAACGCGAAGAACGAGATTGCCTACTTCTTCCGCGCGACGGAACAGGCTGGCTACGAGTGGAAGCGCTAACGGACATCGCGAGCCTTCCGCTCGAGCAGCTGACCGCCTTCGTCGAGACGACGCTGGGCGAGAAGCCGTATCGGGCAAAGCAGATCTTCAAGTGGCTGCACCAGCGCGGAGTCACCGACTTCGCGCAGATGACGGACCTGTCGAAGGCGCTGCGCGAGAAGCTCACAGCGTCGGCCGAGCTCAAGCACGTCAAGAAAGATCTCGAGCTGCGCAGCAGCGACGGCACCATCAAGTACCGCTTCAAGACGGCCGACGGGAAGCTGATCGAGTCCGTCTACATGCCCTCGCCCGACCGGAAGACCCTGTGCGTGTCGACGCAGGTCGGCTGCGCGATGGGCTGCAAGTTCTGCGCGACCGCGACGCTGGGGTTGATGCGGAATTTGAGCGCCAGCGAGATCGTCGCGCAGGTACACGCGGTCAACGCCGAGATCCGCAAGAACGAGAACATCTCGAACACGCTTCGCCCGCTGACGAACCTCGTCTTCATGGGCATGGGCGAGCCCCTTCACAACTTTCAGAACGTGATGGCGGCGCTGAACATTCTGCAAAGCGAAGAAGGGCCGAACTTCTCGCACCGGCATTTGACCGTGAGCACCGTGGGTCTCGTGCCGATGATCGAAAAGTTCGCCGTCGAGACCCAGGCGAAGCTCGCCATCTCGTTGAACGCCAGCAACGACGAGACGCGCAGCGCGATCATGCCCATCAACAAGAAGTGGAACATCGCGGCGCTGATGGACGCGGTGCGCCAGTTCCCGGTGAAGCAGGGCCGCCGCGTCACCTTCGAGTACGTGCTGATGGAAGGCGTCAATGACTCCGACACCAACGCGCACGAGCTCGCGGCGCTGCTCGAGGGCGTGCCGGCCAAGGTGAACCTGATTCAATACAACCAGAACCCGGGCCTGGGCTTCCTCACCACGAAGGACAACCGTGCGGAAGCGTTCAGGAAAATCCTCGAACGGGCCGACGTGACCGCGTTGATCCGCCAGAACCGGGGCAGGGACATCGCGGCCGCCTGCGGTCAGCTCGCCAATGTCGAGGCGCAACCGGGCGCGGTGACTTGACTTTTTGGCCTCAGACCCGGTAGAGCAGCCGGCCTTCCACAACTTCTGGAGAGTCAAACATGTCCGTTGTCCTTCGCCTGTCCCGCGCCGGTGCCAAGAAGATGCCGTACTACCACATCGTTGCCGCTGACTCGCGCTGCCCCCGTGATGGCAAGTTCATCGAAGCGATCGGTGCGTACGACCCGAACGCGTCGCCTGCGAAGTTCGAAGTGAACGAAGAGCGTTGGACCCACTGGATCAAGGTCGGCGCGCAGCCTTCCGAGACGGTCGCGGGCCTCAAGAAGAAGATCAAGCCTGCGGCCAAGGCTTAAGCGTTCCTTCGAAGTGGGGGGCGTTTCATGAAGGGACTCATCGAGTACATCGCTCGGGCACTCGTCGATCAGCCCGAGGCCGTTGAGCTTACGAGCTCTGATGCCGAAGATGGCGTCCTCTACGAGTTGAAGGTCGCTCCGGATGACGTTGGCAAAGTCATCGGACGCGATGGTCGCACCGTGAATGCGTTGCGCACCGTGGTCGCCGCCGCCGCCCAGAAAAAGGGCGAGAAGGCGCGACTCGAGATCCTCGACGATCGCCGCAACGGTCAGCCTGTTCCCGAAGTCACCGGCGCGTGAGCGAGCCTCTTCAGTTCGGGTACATCTCCCGCGCGCACGGCCTCGATGGCCAGGTCGTGGTGAAGACCTTCGACCCCGCCAGCGAAGTGCTGTTCGAGATCGACCGCCTGAAGCTGAAGTTGAAGGGCGGTGAGGAACGCGAGTACGCGATCGAAGAGGTCGCTGAAGCGCCGGGCGGCGATCTGCGCTTGAACCTCGAAGGCATCGGCAGCCGCGTGCTGGCCGAGAAGCTCGTCGGTTCCACCGTCTACGCGTTTCGTGAGGACCTCGACGAGCCGGAAGGCGGCGAGTTCTTCCAGGGCGATCTGGTCGGCCTGAAGGCGCTGGACGAGCAGGGCGTCGCGCTGGGCTCGGTCGACGAGGTCTGGAACACGGGCCCGGTGCCGAACCTCGTCGTGCGGGGTGGCCCCGGCGGCGAGCTTCTGGTGCCATTCGCCGAGGACTTCATCGTGAAGGTGGATCTGGCGGCCCGCACGATCGTGCTGAAGGTGCCGGAGATCACGTGACGTTCCATACCGAGGTGCTGACGCTGTTTCCGCCGATGATTCGCGGCTACGCAGCAGAGAGCATCCTCGGGAAGGCGATCGAGAAGAACCTCGTCGCGCTGACCATCACCGACATTCGCGATCACGCCGACGGCAAGCACCGCACGACGGACGACTCGCCCTACGGCGGCGGCGCCGGCATGGTGATGAAGGTCGAGCCCCTGGTGTCCGCGATCGCGCAGGCGAAGGCGCGCCTGCCGGACGCTGAGGTGCTGTTGATGAGCCCGCGCGGGCCCAGGTTCGATCAACCGCGTGCAAAGCAGCTCGCCGCGAAGGGCTCGATGATCCTCGTGTGCGGCCGGTACGAAGGCGTCGACGAGCGCGCGCTGGCGTACATCGATGGCGAGACCTCTTTGGGCGATTTCGTGCTCACCGGAGGTGAGCTCGCTGCGCTTTGCGTGATGGACGCGGTCGCCCGGCTCGTGCCCGGCGTTCTGGGCAATGCCGAGTCTGCAGTGACCGAGAGCTTCGAGACCGGGTTGCTCGAGCACCCGCACTACACACGGCCCGCCGACTTCCGCGGCGCTGGAGTTCCCGCCGCCCTGCAGAGCGGCGATCATGCCCGCATCGAACGCTGGCGCCGTTGGCAGTCGCTGAAGATCACCCAGACACGCCGGCCCGATCTGTTCGCGAAGCTGACCCTGTCGAAGGCCGACGCGAAGCTGTTCGCGAAGAACGAAGACGAGCTGTAGCGCTGGCCTGACGCGTGCGTCCTACTCAGCCGCAGGAAACTCAGCTTCCAGCGACGGCGGCACGTCATTCGCTTTCGTGATCTCGCGGTACTTCGCCACCGCCGTGCGCGCGACCCGCTTCTTCATCGGGTCGGCCTTGTCGACCGCGTAGAGCCCGAACTGGTAGCCCATGCCGTGGTTCCATTCGAAGTTGTCCATCAGCGTCCAGTAGAAGAACCCGCGCACGTCGGCGCCGTCGTTGATGGCGCGGCGAACCCAGATCGCGTGGCGCACCAGCCAGCTGGCCCCCGCTTCTTTTTCGATCTGAACCTGCGCCCCGGTTTCGGTGATGTAGATCGGCAGCCCGTACCGCGTCTTGAAGGACATCACGATCTCGTAGAGGCCCTTCGGGTAGTCCTCGAACAGGGCGATGCTGGTCGGGTCGAAGGTGGTCAGCGGTGACAGCGTCGGCAGGCTGGCCGAGCCGGTGCCCGTGATCGTCGTGCGGCCGTAGTAGTTGACCCCGATGAAATCGAGCCGGTTCGCCAGATCCTCGCGATGCACCGGCTTGCCGTCGAGCTTCGCGTCCAGATCGCCCTTCGCGACGCCGTCGAGAAACGCCGTGTTGTAGAGGTAGAAGACGTTCTCGGCCGCGCGCTTGTCGACCCGCGAGTCCGTCTTTCCCTTCACCGGCGTCGTTGCGTAGACGAGCCCCACCGTCGACCCAGGGTCATTCGCCTTCACCGCGTCGTACATGCGTGCGTGGGCCTCGATCATCGCGACCATCACGTCCTTCGCGGCGTCGTACTGAAAGCCGACCGCCGGAGGGTTCAACCGTTCGGCGCTGGGCAGCAGGTAGCCCGGCAGCACCACCGCGAACGGCTCGTTCTCCGTCGCCCACAGGTCCACCTCGGCTCCGAATTCCTTCGCGCAGAAGCCCGCGTACTTCGCGATCTCCTTCACGGTGCGCTCGCGATCGAGCCACCCGCGCTTCGTGCAGGTCGACAACCCCTTGTGGCATTCGACGCCGTCGTGAATCCACGTCGGCAGCGTGTAGTGGTTCAAGGTCACCAGCGGCTTGATGCCCCGCGCTTTCAACGCCGCGAGCATCGCGTGGTACTTCGCGAGCGCCTTGGGGTCTGCCGCGGCCTTCAGCGCGTCGTAGCCGTCGATCGCATCCGTCGCGGCCGGGAAGATGCGGCTCCACTCGAGGCTGAAACGAAAGGAATTGAGGCCGAGCCCGTTCTTCGCGAGGTCGAAGTCCTGCTCGTACAGTTCCCAGTGGCCGGGGCCCGTCGACACGCCGTCGCGGGTGAGGCTGGCGTCGAGGTCGGGCATCTCGGCCCGGCGCGCGATGAAGTCGTACCAGTCGCTGTGGGGGTCGTCGCATTCGGCCGCGGGCAGGGTGGGGCAGCCCATGTCGACCTGGAAGCCGGCGACGGCGGCGCCCCAGAGAAAGTCTTTGCTGAAGGTCGGCTTCGCCGGAACCTGCGGCGAGCAGCTCGAGCACAGCACCCACGCTGCGGCGACGGCCCAGCGCATCAGACGAACAGCGAGCTCAGCGACTCGGCGCGGTGAATGCGGGCGATCGCTTCGCCGAACAGGCGGTCGGTCGGCACCGAACGGATCTTGCCGCAGGCGACCGCGTTCTTGCTCAGCGGCACCGTGTCGGTGAACACCACTTCTTCCAGCGCCGATTCGGTGATGCGGGTGACGGCGGGGCCCGAGAGAATCGGGTGCACGGCGTAGGCGAAGACGCGGCGGGCGCCTTTCTCTTTCAGCGCAGCGGCCCCCTGCGCGAGCGTGCCGGCGGTGTCGACGATGTCGTCCACGATGATCGCGTCGCGCCCCTTCACGTCGCCGATCAGGTTCATCACTTCCGACGAGTTCGGACGCGGGCGACGCTTGTCGATGATCGCGAGCGGAGCGTTCAGCCGCTTCGAGTACGCGCGCGCCCGTTCGACGCCGCCCGCATCCGGCGACACGATCACCAGCTCGTCCGTGTTGGGGAACTTCTTCTTCATGTCGTCGAGGAACACGGGCGACGCATAGAGATGGTCAGACGGGATGTTGAAGAAGCCCTGAATCTGCCCAGCGTGCATGTCCATCGAGACCACGCGGCTGACGCCCGAGCCCGCCACCAGATCTGCCACCAGCTTCGCGGTGATCGGCGTTCGCGGGGCGACCTTTCGATCTTGCCGCCCGTACCCGTAGTACGGAATCACCGCGTTGATCGACGCTGCGCTCGCGCGCTTGCAGGCGTCGGCCATGATCAACAGCTCCATCAGGTGATCGTTCACCGGGGGGCAGGTCGACTGGATGATGAAGACGTCGAGCCCGCGAACGTTCTCGCCAATCTCGACCTGGATCTCGCCGTCCGAGAACTTGTTCACATCGGCTTTCGACAGCGGCCGCTTCAGGTACTCACAAATCGATTTCGCAAGAAGGGGGTTGCTGCTTCCCGCGAAGACCTTGAAGTCGTGGCTCACCGGCATGCCGGCGTGAGTAGAACAGGCGCTGCAACCGATCAACAGCTACTCGGGATCTGGGTACGCCTCGACCACCGGACGCCGCACAGGAGGTGCTGCACGCACCTTTTCGTACTCGGCCAGCACGATCTTCTCCATCTTGTCGCGCATCTCGGCATTCAGCGGATGCGCGATGTCTTTGTAGGTGCCGTCTTTGCGCTTCTTCGCCGGCATCGCGACGAACAGGCCCGTCGTGCCGTTGATCACCTTCAAGTCGCGAACGACGAAACAGCCATCGAGCGTGATCGTCACGTACGCACGCAGCTTGTCTTCATCCACGGTGAAGACCTTCACATCAGTGATGTCCATCGTTCGAACTCCCCCCGAGGGCAACGGTACGCCCCTCAATTGCCGCCCTGCGGACCTGGTGCAGATTGCCCCATCTGAAGGTGTTTGTGGGAACCGTTGTAACCCTAGGTTGACGAACGGGTGCCAATCAGTATCTTCCGCCCGCTTTTTTAACCCGTTACGGAGACTCACCCCATCGCACGAGATCAGAGAACGAACCGACGCATCCGAGCCCGCGAAGTCCGGGTCGTTGGCGCACAAGGTGAGCAGTTGGGGGTGCTGTCAATCGATCAAGCGCTCGAGCGTGCTGCTGCCGACGGGCTCGACCTGGTCGAGGTCAACCCGATGGCGAAGCCGCCGGTCTGCAAGATCATGGACTACGGCCGCTTCAAGTACGAAGAGAAGAAGAAGAC
>JAYUXE010001159.1:0-2937 GCA_043753165.1 Archangiaceae bacterium
CCATTCGAAGTGACGATTCCGAGTGGTTCGACCTCGGCTGAAGTCTGGTTCGTCAACACCGGCCTGTGGTGCTCGCCCAGCTACGACTCGAACAATGGAGCGAACTACAGGTTCGACGTCATTTCTCCTCTGGCGCCGGTGCAGTGGTTCGGCAACTCGAAGTCGAGCACCAGCCGCGACTGCGTCGCGAACCAGAACGTGCCCGACAGCATCACGCTCGACGGCTACATCCGCGAGCGCGCGTGCAGCTTCGTCGAGAGCCAGGTCTACGTGCCGGGCCTCACCGATGGGTCGAGCCTGCGCCCTGAGCTGGTGATGGCGAAGGTCGAGTCGAAGCTCGACGGCGTCGCGCAGCCGATGCGCTGGCTGACGTTCCAGAGCCGCACGGGCAACAACTACACCTACCGGTATGAGGTGCCGCGCGACACGCTGTACTACGGCAGCAAGTGGACGCGGCTCGAGTACACGATCTCGTGGTCGACCGACGGCGTCATCTGGGTCGACGACATCCCGCGTGAAGTGAAGCGCGACGTGACCTGGTGCAACCCCGCGTGGGGAAGCTGCGCCCTGTGAGCGCGCTGAAGGAAGGCGGCAAGGCGCCGGCGTTCAGCGCAAAAGATCAAGACGGCAACCCGGTGAAGCTCGCCGACTTCAAGGGCAAGCCGGTGATCCTCTATTTCTACCCGAAGGACATGACGTCGGGCTGCACGACCCAGGCGTGCGCGTTTCGCGACGACTACGCGAAGCTCACGAAGAAGGGCGCCATCGTGCTGGGTGTCTCGCCGGACTCGAGCAAGAGCCACCAGAAGTTCATCGAAAAGCATTCACTGCCGTTTCCGCTGCTGGTCGATGAAGACCACGCGATCGCCGAGAAGTACGGCGCGTGGGGCGAGAAGTCGATGTATGGCCGGAAGTACTTCGGCATCATCCGTTCCACCTTCCTTATCGATGGTGACGGAAAGCTGAAGAAGATCTGGTCGAAGGTGAAGGTCGCTGGCCACAACGACGAAGTCTTCGAAGCCATTGAGTCCCGACGCGCTGCGCCATAGCTAACTCTTCTGAACGCCATGCCTTTTCCGGTCGACCTTCGCGTCGACTGGCAATCTGGGACGAAATTGCGTATCTGACCGCGCGCGCGAACGCGCGAGACCCGGCAAATGAATGTCGGGCATACAGAGCAAGGGTCACAGGCGGCCACTTTCGCTGAAACCATTCGGCAGTCCAGATCGTCAAGCCTGACCACCCAACGAAGGAGTCCTTCACATGTCCCAGGTAAGCGCATCGAAACGACAGAAAGAGCTGGCCCGGTTGGAACGTCGCAAGGCCAAGGAAGCCGAGCGTGAAGTGAAGAAGGCGGTGCGGTTGACCAAGCCGGATCGCGATCCGAACGCGGAAGATCCGGACATCGCGGGCATCATCCCCGGGCCGCAGCCGATCATCGAGCAGTGAGCTGCTGACCTCCTTCGCGCAGCTGGGCCTGTCGCCCGCGCGCATTCAAACCCTCGAGGCTCTGGGCTTCGAGGCCCCGACTCCCATCCAGGCGAAGGCGATTCCGATCGCTCTCGCGGGAACCGATGTCATTGGTTGCGCCCAGACGGGCACGGGGAAAACGGCGGCGTTCGTTCTGCCGATGCTCGAACGTCTGAACCTGCGCGAGGCGCATTCGGCGTTGGTGCTGGCTCCGACGCGCGAGCTGGCGTTGCAGATTCACAGCGAGCTGCAGCGCCTTGCCGGTTCGAAAGAGCCGCTGAGCGCCGTGTTGATCGGCGGCGTTCCACTGGGTCCCCAGGTGTCTGCGCTGCGCCGCGGGCTGCCCGTCATCATCGCGACGCCGGGCCGGCTGGTCGACCACCTGAAGCAGCGCACGGTGAAGCTCTCGGGCGTGCACACGCTGGTGCTCGACGAGGCCGATCGCATGCTGGACATGGGTTTCGCTCCGCAGCTCGAGCACGTGTTGGGCGTGCTGCCGCGCCAGCGCCAGTCGATGCTGTTCTCGGCCACGTTGAGCAAAGACGTGACGCGGTTTGCGCTGCGGCACATGAAGGCGCCGGTGAGTGTGGGGGTCGCTCCGTCGGGGACGACGGCGGCGAAGGTCTCGCAGCGCGCAATCGGGTTGAAGGACGAGCTCAAGCTGCCGCTGCTGGCGAAGATGATCTCGGAAGAAAAGGGCAAGGTGCTGGTGTTCGTGCGCACGCGCGGCCGCGCCGAGAAGTTCGCGAAGAAGCTGGGGCGGCTCGGCGAGAACGTCGGGCAGCTGCACAGCGATCGCAGCCAGGCTCAGCGCAAAGCAGCGCTCGATGCCTTCCGTTCGGGTCAGGGGCGAATCTTGATTGCGACGGACCTCGCAGCGCGCGGCATCGACGTCACCGACATCGCGCTGGTGGTGAACGCCGACGTGCCGCGGAACCCGGAAGACTACGTGCACCGCATCGGGCGCACCGCGCGCGCCGAGACCAGCGGCCTTGCCGTCACCTTCGTCTGTGGCGATGAACGTGCGGCCTGGATTCCGATCGAACGGCTGATTCGCCAGAAGCTGCCATTGGAAACCGTGAACACCGAAGACCCGTTGCTCAAGACGATGATGGTGAAGTTCGCCGCCGGTGAGCCGAAGCCTGTGCACACGTCGACGACGCCCAAGCGCATCGACTACGCCAAGCCGCGCGGCCGCACGTATCGCCGGTAGCGCCTTTTTGAGAAGTTCATCGACGGACGGCGTCTGGTGGATCAGCATCCCGAGTCCCCCAGAGCGATACCTGATCGCTGCCGGCCCGAAAGGTTGACGATCCGCAGTTGACGATCCGCAGTTGACGATTTTTTGCGTCGCCTTCCAGCGCCCATACCATCGGCGCATGCGAGGAATCGTCAACCAGGTGATCGGGCAGCTGCTCTCGTCGCCCACTCCTTTCTCGAGCACGGACGTGGCGAAGGCGGCGGGCG
>JAYUXE010001160.1:0-2936 GCA_043753165.1 Archangiaceae bacterium
ACGGGCGCAGTGCCGAAGGTGACGGTGACGAAGGTCGTCTCGCTTCACGCCGTCACGCGCAGCAGCATCGTCGTCTTCTTCCTCACCGACGTGCCGGTGCAGGCCAGCGTCGACTACGGCATCGCGACTCCGGGCGAGCAGTCGACGTCCGAAAAAGAGCCGACCACGCGGCACGTCATCACCATCTCTGGCCTCACGCCGAACACGCGCTACCTCTACGCAATGCGCGCGGGCACGGCGTCGTCGACGGGCAGCTTCATGACGGCCATCGACTACGAGAAGGATCCAAAGCCGTTCACGTTCGCGGTGGTCGGCGACGCGCGCGCACACGACGTCTGGAAGAAGGTCGCCGCCGCGGTGCTGTCGAAGAACCCGCGCTTCATCGTGCAGACGGGCGACAACAACGACTCGTGGGGGTCGGCCGAGAACTGGGAAAACTATTACTCGAGTGGAAAAGAGCTGTTCGCGAACGTCCCGGTGTTCGCCGCGCAGGGCAACCACGACACGGGCTCGAACTACAGCGTCTACAACCTGGCCCCGCAATCGTCGTCGAGCTCGGACCTCTATTACGCGTTCGTCTACGGCAACGCGGGCTTCGTCGCGATCAACACCAACGGGTCGAGCACGACGCAGAGCAAGTGGGTCGATGGCGCGCTGCACAAGCTCACCGGCGGCCCCCTGTTCGCGTTTCACCACCACCCGCTGTACTCGTGCGGCAGCCACGGCAGCTCGACCTCGATGCAGGAAGCCTTTCAGGGCCTGTTCGAGAAGGTGAAGCTCACCACGGACTATGCGGGGCACGACCACGCGCTCATCGTGTGGAAGCCCGTCAACGGCGTGCGGTACGTCGTCTCAGGCGGCGGCGGCGCGGGGCTTTACGCATTGCGCGGCTGTGAAGGGCCGTACGCGCAGTCGAAGTACGGGTTCATGTTGGTGACCATCAACGGCAAAGCCGTCAGCGAGACGCTGTATGACCAGGACGGCGAAAAGCTTCACGCCAGCGGCACGTTTCAGGCGGCAGGCGACGCGCCGAAGTTCAAAGACCTCGGAGATTGGGTCGTCTACTAGTGCGGGACGCGGCCCCACATCTCAGCCGCGTAGTACGCAACGGCACCGCAGAGGACTACGACTCCGGCGACCATCACGGCGAACGCCGGAAGCTCTCGCCTTCGGACGGCGATCCACGTCCCCAGGAACACCGCGCCCGCGACGACGGCCGCGAACAGCAGCTGCCCGAACAACCCCATCGCGATCCCCGCTGGCTTCTCGAACAACGTCACCTCGCGCGTGAGCGGGAAGTACCAGAGGTGCGGAATTTGAAGCACGGGCACGGCGAGCCACGACAGCCAGAAGGCAATCGCGGTGAGCCACCACACGAACGCAGCCGTCGTGTCCTTCAAATGCCGCGCACCCCGGTGACGATGAGGCCTGAGATCGCACCCCACACCACCATCAGCCACAGCGCGACGGCGAGCACGTCATTCGCGACGCGAACCCCGGGCCCACGCTTCGCAAGGAAGTAGAGCGCGAGCACCATCGGAAGTCCGAGCGAGACGAGGTGCTCTTTGAAGTCGAACAGGTTCGATGCCCACGGCGTTTCCGCATCGAGCCCGCGCAGCCGAACGTTGATTCGAAAGTGCGGATACAGAAACAGCCCCAGCGCGTACGTCGGCAGAAACAACCACGCGAGGAGCCTCGAGTACGTCACCTCGAGCCGAGCTCGCGCGTTGCCGCGCCAGCGCTGCACCTTCACCACCACGAGGTGGGTCGAAGCTCCGAGCAGCGCCATCGCGGTGAGCCCGTGAAGCACGAGCAGCAGCCGCGACACCTGCGAGAAGACGACCGGCTGCATCCCTTCAGTAGGACATCGCGAACACGATGCGGCCCACGCTCGGCTCACCGGTGACGATGCACTTGCCCGGTTCCTGCTTCAGCGCGAAGGGCCGGTTGCGCGTCGTCAGCTTCGTCTCTTCCTTGATTTGGGCCTCGACCTTCGGGTCGCCATTCCAGTGCGCCAGCAGGAAGCCATCGCCCGCGCGGGCCTTCATCTCTTCGTAGGTGTTCACTTCGAAGGTGTTGGCGTCGCGGAAGGCCTTCGCCTTTTCGAACATCGCCTTCTGCATCTCTTCGAGCATCGAGCCGCACTTCGCCACGCACTCGGCCAGCGGCACGAAGAGCTTGTTCTTGATGTCGTCGCGGCGCACGAGCACGCACTGTTCCTTCGCGAGATCCTTCGGGCCGAGGTCCATGCGGACACACACGCCTTCCATCTCGTACTGGTAGAACTTCGCGCCCATCGCCTTCGACTCGTCGTTGTCGATCTTCACGCGGATGCCGGCCTTCTTCAGGTCGGCCGCGATTTCAACCGCCTTTGCGTACGCCGGCGCGCGCTCTTCGCCCTTGCCGACGATGACGATCACCACCTGCAACGGAGCGAGCCTCGGCGGCACCACCAGCCCCGCGTCATCGCTGTGCGTCATGATCAGCCCGCCGATGAGCCGCGTCGACACGCCCCACGACGTCTGCCACACGTGGTGCTGCTGCCCATCGCGACCCTGAAACGTCGTCTCGAACGCCTTTGCGAAGTTCTGACCGAGGTTGTGCGACGTGCCCGCCTGCAGGGCCTTCTTGTCCTGCATCATCGCTTCGATCGAATACGTCTTGTCCGCGCCGGCGAACTTCTCGCTGTCCGTCTTGCGGCCCGTGATCACCGGCATCGCCATCCACTCTTCGGCGAACACCCGGTACACCTCGAGCATCTTCAGCGTCTCTTCTTCCGCCTCGGGCGCCGTCTCGTGGCAGGTGTGGCCTTCCTGCCAGAGGAACTCGCTGGTTCGCAGGAACATGCGCGTCCGCATTTCCCACCGCATCACGTTCGCCCATTGGTTGATGAGGTGCGGAAGGTCGCGGTAGCTCTGCGTCCACAGCTTGAAGCT
>JAYUXE010001161.1:0-2930 GCA_043753165.1 Archangiaceae bacterium
GCGTCCTTGTCGGCGTTGTTCTCGAGCAGCTTCGGGGTGAGCTTGCGCTTGCCGCCGTGGAAGCAGGTGGTGGCCTCGGGCGAGACGCCATTCTCGAGCAGCGCGGACGCGGTGATGATCTTGAAGATGGACGCCGCGGGGTACAGCGCGCGGGTGCAGAGGCCGCGCATCGACGGGTCGGCTTCGCTGTGTTCCGCCATCGCCAGCACGCGCCCGGTCGACGGCTCGATCGCCACCACGGCGGCGTAGGGCGTCTGGTACTGCTTGAGAAGGTCCGTCAGCTCTTTCTGCAGCGGCGCGTTGATGGTCAGCGCCTGGCTGCCTTCCTTGTACGGAGCGAACAGCCTTCCATCTTCCCCCTTCGACGCCAGGGTCAGCAGGTCGAACTGCGGAGGCAGTGCCTTCGCGGTCGCGATGGGTGGGTCTTTCAAGCGGCTGGGCACGACGAAGCCGCCGTCGCTGACCGTCTGCGCGAAGACGGCGCAGGAACACAGCAGGCTGAGCATCGGCATCTGCGTCATGGCGAACAGGTGAGTCGTCTTATACAAGCGCCCCGGCTTTGGACGACATCCGCGAAATCAGGGAAATCTGGCGAGGCGAAATCGGGCGGGCGCTGAAGGGCGGCCGCGTCGTCGTCCTGCTGATTCTGTTTCTGCTCTTCACTGGCCTGGCGCTGACCATCGTCGGTTCCATCAACCACGGGCTCAACGCGCAAATCGACCAGGCCGTCGCGCAGGGCCAGGTCGACGTGGCCGCCGCCGCGAAGCAGGCCGTCGAAGGGCGGAAGAAGTTCCTGTCGACCTTCTTCACCGATGACGAGCCGCTGCTGGAGTTCCTGTCGGCGATGCCGCTGGTGCTCTTCGTGGTGTTCAAGCTCACGATGGTGTTTTCGCCGCTGTTCATCGCGCTGATGGGGTTCGACCAGATCTCGGGCGAGATTGGACCCAAGTCGATTCGCTACCTGGTGGTTCGCGCCAAGCGGTCGAGCATCCTTCTCGGCAAGTTCGCGGCGCAGGCGACCCTCGCCAGCGGGCTCTTGATCCTCGTCACCGTCGTGATGGTCGTGGTGGCGAAGATCCTGAACGACGACTTCGCCACGTCGGCCGCCATTCTCGTCGGCCTCAAGCTGTCTGCCGTGCTCGTCGTCTTCGCGCTCGCCTACCTCGCGCTGTCGTCGCTGTGCTCGACGGTGACGCGGCAGTCGGGCGTCAGCCTCGTGCTCAACGTCATCCTGCTCTTCGTCGTCTGGTCGATGGCGTTCATCGGCAACCTGGTGCGGCTGCCAGGCGAAGAAGCGGCGTTCGGTTCGCTTGCCAGCATCAAGCCCGAGCACTGGGTCGGCTACATGCGGTTCGGTTCGGTGTGGAACTTCGGGCAAGACCTGCTGCACCCCGAGCCCGCGCGGTTCCTGTCGGCCGGCATGGTGCACCTGGGCTTCACGCTGCTGTTCCTCGGCCTCGCCCACCTCGCGCTTCGCAAGAGGGACCTGTGAAAGCCGCGATCGAGATCACGAACCTGCGCAAGCAGTTCGGCACCAAGGTCGCCGTCAACGATGTCACGTTCAACGTGGGCGAAGGCGAGTGCTACGGGTTGATCGGCCCGAACGGCGCCGGCAAGACGACCACCTTCTCGATGATGTGCGGCTTCCTGTTTCCATCAGCCGGGACGATTCGCATCCTCGGCGCGGATCCGTTCGAGCCTGGCGCGCTCAAAGGCAAAGTCGGAGTGCTGCCGCAGGACGCCGTCTTGCCCGCGTCGTGGCCCGTGGGCGCGCTGCTCATCTACCTCGCCCGCCTCTCGAACCTGCCGAACCCCGAGAAGGAAGCGCGCGAAGTGCTCGATCGCGTCAGCCTGCCCGAGACGTGGAATGTGCCCGCCGGGGCCATGTCGCACGGCATGGCCAAGCGCGTCGCGATGGCGCAGGCGCTGATGGGTAAACCGCCCGTCGTCTTCCTCGACGAGCCGACCGCCGGCCTCGACCCGAAGATTGCGGCCCAGGTTCGCCAGGTGATTCGCGATCTGAAGGGCAACGCGACCGTCGTCGTCTCGAGCCACAACCTTCAAGAGCTCGAAGAGCTGTGCGACTCGACCGCGATTCTCGACAAGGGCCGCCTGGTGAAGGCCGGCACGATGTCCGAGATGACGGGGCAGCTGGCCGAGTTCCGCGTGCAGATCGCGAAGGGCCCGGTGCCGCTGGACGAAGTGAAGGCGCTGTCGGGCTGCCGCACGGCGTCGCTCGAGCAGAACAACACGGTGCTGGTGGTGCACTTCGACGGGCAGGCGGTGCAGCCCGAAGACATCATCACCCGCACGGTGGGCCTGCTGGTGCAGCGCCAGGTGCTGATTCTCGGAGTGTCCCGCGGCAAGCGGCTCGAAGAAAAGGTGCTGCAGCTGACGTAAAGAAGAACCCGGGGGTGCGTGGTGGCCAGTCACGATGGCGCGTTTGCGTGGGCGATCCTCGATCACCTCGCGCACCCCGTTTTCGTCAAAGACCGTGACTTCCGTTACGTCTTCCTCAATCGCGCAGCGCTGGCAGTGGTGACCCGGACCCTGCAGTCGATGGTCGGCAAGACGGACCACGAAGTGCCGCTGCCGCAGAAGGCCGCCGACTTCTACCGGCTGCGCGACCTCGAGGTCTTCGGCACGGGCAACGACGTCACGGTCGACGAAGAAGAGCTGGTCGACGTGCACGGCAAGCGGCGCGTGCTCGCGACGACGAAGGTGCCGTACCGCGATGCAAACGGGGCAATGACCCATCTGGTCGGCGTCATTCACGACATCACCCAGCTGAAGGCCGCCGAAGAAGCACTGCGGGCCGCGAACGAGGAACTCGAGCAGCGGGTCGCCGAACGCACCCAGCAATTGCGAGACGCGCAAGCCGAGCTGCTGCGGAAAGAACGGCTCGCCGTGCTGGGGCACCTGGTCGGCGG
>JAYUXE010001162.1:0-14903 GCA_043753165.1 Archangiaceae bacterium
TCGATTCCCACAGATCGCTGCGGTGCAAGTCGGGATCCGCGTCGTTGATCTTCACCGCCTCGTCCCAGACCACCGAGTGCGTGCCTGCCAGCGGTTCCCAATGGAACTTCACGAACGACGAGTGACCCGCGTCTTTGCTTAGCCGGAACGTGTTGACCCCGAAGCCCTGCATGGTGCGCTTGGGCGACTTGGTGCTGTCGATGACCGTGCTGGCGGTATCGACTTTGTGGTGCGGCTCGACGGGTTCGCCCGCCCTGAGCGTATCGGTGAGCTCGGACGTCGACGGCCCTGAGAAAGTCGACAGCGCGGTGCCGACCGCTTCATTGGCGACAAGGCGCGCTTCGGCGCCTGCGTTGGTGGAAGGGCCTTTCGAAGCGCGCCGGGGCGAAGGTGCTCTGTGAGGAGCCATGCCGGCGCAGTTGAGCACCCGACGTGCCACGCATCGAATTCCCAGTGACCAACGGCTGTGAGGCGGCCAGCGCCCGGGCAAGATGCCGTCTGACTTATCGTCGTGCCTCAATTCGTGGTTCGGGCGACGCGCAATTTCTGCGCTGGGCTGGGGTGAGACGCACTTTCTTCGTCGCGCTTCCACCGCTGGTTTGACGCTGGCCTCGAAAAGGCAACACGCGTGCGGCACAGGGTGCCGGACGGGCGAGAGCCACGAGAGACTGTTTGCCGCGTCAGGAGGCTTCGCTCTGAAGCGCCGCCCGGGCTCGCTGTGCTCTTCTTATCCTTCGGCGATCGGCTGTCCATCCGACTGCGCTTCCGCAACCGCGGGGTAGAAAATTTCCTCCTCGATCACCCTGTGAGCCAGCAGTGACGCCTTCAACTGCGCGTAGGCCTGCTTTCGTTCGGTGCCGGGTGTCGAATCTTGCAACATGTTGAACAACTCGAGGGTTTCCTTGTGCTGTGTCTCCAACAGGTCAATCGCATTCATGTGGATCTCCTTGGGGTGCTTTACGTCGATCTCGAGGCAGCCTCCGTGGCAGCGGCGCCCGCCTCTGCGCCCGGCGAACGCGCCACCCGGTGCCGAGACGCCAGACAGCAGCCGACCAGGGATCAACAACGGCAACGCCAGTCATCCGAGGTGAAGCCAGAACCGGTCGTCGAGAACGTGCGTCCGCACCTCTTTCGCCGATCGGCACGAAGGGCAGGCCGCCGCCCCCGCCACGAAGCCAACCGCAAGGCCGGCTGCGCGCAGGGCAATTTTCCGACGCGATTCGAGGACTTTCACCGTGACGGCGGGCCACGCACGCGCCGCGGGCATCGCACGTTGGATCGCCATGGTTCTGCTTTTGCATTTCGTCGTGCGCATGAACGCGAACGAGGAATTGCTGTCGAAGCTCTGTCGTGAGCGGTGCTCCCAGTGGCTCGAACGTCGCCGCCCGCTCGTCGAAAACGCTGCCGCGCAGGTTGCCTGGTTCGGGCGAAACAGCGAAGTCGCCATCGAGTCTGGAGTTCGGCCACTGACTTCGCAGCGCAGCTGACCGCCCGTGTCGTCAGTCGTGCGGCGCGTGTCGCGGCAGCCGCGCAGTGAAAGTGGTGCCGGCTTCTTCCGTCGAAGTCGCGACCAGCGTGCCTCCGTGGGCGAGCACGATCTGTTCGGCGATGTAGAGCCCCAGCCCGAACCCGGTTTTGGTCTGGGCGTCGACGTTCCGAACCATGGGCTCGAAGATGGACGCCATCGCTGTGCGCGGAATCGGCGCGCCCCGATTGTGCACGCGCACCACGACGTCTTTGCCTTTCTCTTCACCGACGATGGAAATCTTCTCGTTTGGGTCGCCGTGCTGAATGGCATTTCGAACGAGGTTGGCAAGGACCTGCGCAATTCGGTCGCCATCCCAATCGCCTCGCAGGTCGCCCATCGCCGTGAAGGTCAGTTGGCCGTCGCCACAGGTGCCTTCGAGCTCCGAGATGACTTGCCTGCAAATCGGGCCCAGATCGAGCGGCGTTCGAACGACAGGAATGGTGTCGCCGAAGCGGGTGCGGGTCAGATCGAGCAGATCGCCAATCATCCGATTCATGCCGTGGGCGGTGGTCAGCATGCGGCGGGCGACCCTCGCAGCAGCCGAGTGCGTGGGCTCGGTGACGAGAAGGCTTTCAGCGCCGACGATGATGGACGCCAGAGGGTTTCGAAGATCGTGACCGAGGATGCCCAGTGACTGGTCGCGATACTGTTCGCTCGTGGTCATGAAGCTTTCGACGGCTTTGGTGAGCGCCTCATCAATCGCCTCGTTGAACCGTGTGATGCCTTCGGGATCCGACCCGTCTTTTTCCCACCAACGCAGAACACTTGCCCGTAGCGCTCGGTACTCGGCCACCATCTGGCCGAGCTTGAAGCCGTTCTCGATGCGAAGGGCCGCATGCACTTCGCCGATTTCGCTGAGCTCCTGGGCGGGGCCATGGCCCTTCGACTTCTCGCTTTGCTCGATCACGGTCTGATGCGAGCGCATGTCTTCGACGATCGCGGTGAGAATCTGGTCCGCATGGTCGCGCAGGGCGGCCGCATCCATTCCGACCGCCGCCGGCAGCAGCGTGGCGGCGAACTTGATCCACTCGTTGACGATCTCGTTTCGGTGGCCGTCGATGAACGCGGCGAGGCCGGCAGTCTCTTTGAGGGCGGCAGGGTTGGCCATGCCGCTCGGGCTGCACGTTGGGTGCCGCCGCGCTCACTGTGGCCGGCATGCACCCATGCATGGGGGATTGGGCGCGGGCGCCCGGTTGAGGCCTTCGTGCGTCAGAACGCGGACAATCAGTGACGAAGCGCGCCGAGCGCCGACCTGAACGCCTCGATGGGCCAGCGCTCGCCGACCGCGCGCATCATCAAGGCTTGCGCGGTTTGATTCGAGCCGGGCGTGTTGGGAGGGACGCGATCGAGGTTGGTCGGAAACGCGTAGCCATCGGCCATCGCCGCGATCGCCGCCACGACGTCGGCGTCCGAGCAATCGCCGGCCTGCGCCATCGCCACCACGGTCGGGTAGACGAAGGCGCAGATCGCCTCGCGATTCAGCAGCTCCATCGGCTTCCCAAATGCCGAAGAGACCTCGAACAGGTTCACCACGCGATCCGTGTTCCGGCGGTTGGCCCCCGCGCCGTGGTGAAGCGACGGGTTGAAGAACACGGCGTCGCCGATTTCCATCGCGAGCTGCACCGCGTTCTCTTCGAAGAATTTCGTGAACGCGGGGTCGCGCCAGGCGACGTGGCCGTCGAGGTAACGCTGCGAATACGGAAGGAAGCGCGTCGGGCCCGCGTCGAGATCCATGTCGGTATGGGCCACCGCGCCCTGCAGCACCAGTGACTGCGACATCGCGTGCGCGTGCCGCGGAAACCGGCCGCAGTCTTCGGCGCTTTGAAAGCCGAGGTGGTAGTCGCGGTGCGGGTCCTGCGCCTGGCCACCGGGCGGCACGAGGTTCACCTGCGTCGTCATCTGGTACCACGGGCCCAGCCACGCCTCGCACGCCGCTGCGATCAGCGGGTTGCCGTAGTAGCGAATGAAGGCGCGCGGGTCGACGAAGGCGCTCTTCTCGAGCGTGTTCCAGATCCGCGTGCTCTGGCCGGCGCTGGCAAAGTGGCCCGCAGAGGCGACCCCGGACACGCGTTCTTCCGCGATCAGTCGCGAGAAGATTCCCGACATCTCGTCGACCACGCTGCGATCGGCATAGGCCTGCCGAATCACGAGCACGCCAGGCCCGGAATCCCAGCACTGCGCCCACTCAGTCGCGATCGCGCGGGCCTCGCTGGGATGCTGGAGCCAGCTTCGAACCGCTGCGCCGTCGTAGATCGGAATCCCGCGCTCGACGGTGGCCGCATGCGGGATCAGCTGGCGGTTCATCGGCTCGCGGCAAAGCGCGGCGAAGGCGTCGATGTCGATTGCGTCACGGGACGGGTAGCCAGAAGAAAACACGCGCATTCAGCCTAACGGCCACGCGCGCGAGTCGCCCGAAACGCGAATGGGGCGATATGTCGCGTCACGCGCACTGGAGACCCGGCAGCGCGTCATGCAGTTCTGCCTGCCGGACTGTGCCGCTGTCTCGGGCCGTCAGCCAGCGCGGGGGCCGGCGGCGCGGTCAGCGGATCACGTGATGACGGGCAGCTTCTCGCTCATCTCGGACACCTGCAGCGGCGAGTAAGGCACCATGTTGTCCCCGCCTTCGATGTACGGGTCGCCGTAGCCGGGCACCTTGCCGCCGCGCGCCGGAAACTTCGTGTCGTACGCCGCGTCCGACAATTCGTAGTCCGCCGGAGCGAGCCCCATCGCCTGCGCGATGTTCGCCAGCAGCCGGTTCTGCGGCACGCCCGCGTACCACTTGTTGCCGTAGCGCGCGGTGATCTGCCGCGTGCGGTGCGTGAAGTCGACGTAGTTGCCCGTCTTGAAATAACCGCCACCCTTGCCAGCCAGGATCGCGGGAATCGACTTCGCGTCGTGCGTGCTCGGGCCCGATTCGGACGACCAATACACCAGCGCCTGGTCGAGCATCGACACGCCCGGCACCACCTGTGCCGCGTCCATGCGCTTGATCAGATCCGCGTAGCCGAACTCGAACATGAACCGCTGACTGCGCACCAGGTGCTGCTGCCGATCTTCGAGCGCGTGGTTGTGGAACACCATGCCGTGCGCATCCGTGCGGCTCACTTCGTTCTGGCTCGGGGTGTTGAAGGTCGTGGGATCCCACTGGTCTTTCAGCGCGCTCATCTGCCGCACCACCGCGCGCGTCGTGCCGCACTGAAAGGCGTTCACGATCAGCATGTTCACGAGCTCGAGAGCGGCCCGCTGGTTCGCCTGCCGCAGCGGAAGATCCGCGGCCACCCCCGTCCACTCCCAGTCCGCCTCGCCTTCGCGCGTCATCAATGCCCGCTGCGACGCCGTCACGGTCGGCAGCGTGCAGCCCGCGGTGACCATCGACTTCATCCGGTCTCCGATGGTCTTCACGCCGTCCATGTACTCTTCGAGCCGGACCCGATCGGCCTGGGCGATGCGGCGGCCGGGGCCGAACGATCCTTTCGACAGGCGCGCGTAGTCCGCCTGAACGCGATCGACGACGCTCACGCGGGGATCCGTCTGGCCGGGCGTCGTCATCACCCCGTTGAACAGCAGGTCGTAGATCTGCCCGACCGTGCGGCAGTTGAACGGGTTGTTCGCCACGCTGCTGCCCGACTTGAAGCTCGACAGCTGCGTCCACGTCGCCGACAGCACGGGCGCTTTGACCAGAGGCCTTTCAGCCGCCGAGTAGAACTTGTTCGACTGCGAGATCGCGTAGTCGATCGTCGGAATCGGGGCGTTCGCCAGCCCATTGTCATTGCCGCCATCGCGGTTCGTGAAGTTGCCCAGAAAGCCGCGCGTGTGGCCGCCCCACGTGAGCATGTCGACGCCCTGCAGCACGTTCATTTTCTCGAGCAGCGCGTCGCTGAGGAAGCTGCCCAGCAGCGGTGAGACGCGTGCGACGCCCGGCTCGAAGTCCGGCATCGGCTGCGAACGGGCCGAGGAAGTCTGCGCGTACGTGCGCTTCAGGTCGACCAGGCGCGCGCTCTGAATTCTGTGCGCGACGAAGCCCGTGGTGGCCGGAAAGAGATCGCTATCGGTGAGGCTCACCGTCCCAGGCACGGGAAACACGTTCTCGCGGCTCAGCCCGCCGTGGCTCACCCACGAGCTGACGAAGAAGCGGGGCAGGGTCGCGGTCTGCGCTTCGGCGCGCCCCATCAACGACGGCAGCAGCGGCAGCGCGAGCGTGAAGCCGCCGAGTCCCTGCAGCAGATGGCGTCGGCTGAGTCGGTTGTATTTCATGGCGTCAGTTCTCGATCTTCCGCAAGCCGAACTCGGGGGACTTCGTCAGGTTCCGCATCACGTCTTGAATGCTGCCCGTCGACGATGCGGTGGTGAGGCTCTGCAGCACGCAGCCATCTTTCGTCTGTGCGCCCTTCGCAGCGACTTCGGCCCGGCCTGCGGCGTAACGGAAGGCATGGCGCGCGAAGCACGCGTGGAAGCGGTCGGACTGCGAGAGCATCTTCGAGAGCTCGAGGCCGTTTGCCGCGGTCGTCTTCGTGCCGTTGCGGTCGAGATCCGGCGCCGTCATCGTGCTCACCGGCACCCACTGCGCGACGTTGCCCGTGCCGTCGAAGATCGCTTCCTGGTTCCGGAACCGGCCAAACGCGTCGTAGCCCTCGAGCGGGAAGCCCAGCGGGTTAATGCTCGTCGCGTGGCAGCCTTTGCACGACGTGCCGTTGATTTCGGTCTTTGCCGACACGAGGTTCCTCACCGACTTCACGGCCGGGGCCACGTACCCCATCGGCGGCGACGTATCGTCGGGCGGCTGCAGCGCGTCGCAGAGGTAGTCGACGCGAAGTCGGGCCCCACGAATGATGGGGTTCGAGTCCGGGTAGCCCGACAGCAGGTAGCCCGCGCGCGTGAAGAGCCCGGATCGCTGGCCGGCGGGGAAGTGCACCAGGTTCGTGCCGTCCCACTTCGCGACGCCGTAGATCTTCGCGAGATCGTCGCTGGCCGCGAACGAGACATCGCTGGTCAGCACGTCGCGCATCGAGCCGCCCGGCTTGCCGACCGCGTAATACATCGTCAACGCCACCATCTCTTCGAACGCATCGAGGCGCAGCTGGCCGAGGTTGGTCGTCACCGGCAAGGCCGCGGCCGAGTTGTCGGGGTAGCTCAGCGGCAGCACGGCAGCGGCCGAGGGGTTGAACGACGCGACGTGATCGAGGCGCAGCCACTGGCGGAAGAAGTTGTCGAACTGGCCCTTCGCGCGTGGCGTGAGCAGCAACCGTTCGACCTGCTCGGCGACCGTGTTGCCCGGGCCCGTGAAGTTCTTCTCGGCGGCGGTGAACAGCGCTTCGTCCGGCATCGAGTTGGTGATCACGAAGGCGAGGCGCGAGGCGAGCTCGTACGGATTCAGACGGCTCAGGTCGGTGCGCGCGTCAATCGCGAGGCCCTTGAACTCGGTGCGGAAGAGGAAGCCGGGCGACATCAGCAACGTCGCGATGAGCCCGCGATACCCGCCCCACGCCGCAGCGTCATATGCCTCGCGGTAGAACGCAGCGTCGCCGTCGGCAGGGTCCAGCGGGCGGCGCAGCGCACGAAGGCCGAGGCCCGCGACCACTGCCTCGACGCAGCCCGTGCTCGTGGCCATCGCGCAGGCCGTGTCGCCGCCGAACGCGCGGGCGAAGGTCTGAAGGCGCGAGGCATCGGCCGCGATCCATTCGGCGATCTTCGTGGCGAGGTTGAACTGCGGGTCGACGAGCAGCGTGCTGATGCGCTGGTCTTCCGTGTCGTAGACGAGCTTCTTGCCGCCGTTGCCGTCGACCGGCACCGACGCGAGCAGCGCCGCGATCTCGGTCGAGCCGAGCAGCGTCTGTACCTGTGAGGCGGTGTAGGCGTGGCCGAGCAGATCTTCGAGCGCATTTCGGTACTGGCTTTTCGTGAGCCGCAGCACGACAGACGCCCCCGGATCCGCCGCCGGAGCGCAATCGAAGGCGGGCGCGGGGCCGGGCATTGTGGTTCCGCCGCCCACACCTCCCACTCCGGAGCCACCACCGACGCCTTTGATTTCAGGGGCAATCGGCATCGCGATGCTGCCTTCGCAACCCGCGGCACACAGCAAAACGGCAAACCAGGGGCCGAGGCGTCGGGCGAGCACGTCTCATTGAGCCGCAGCCGCCGGCAAACGGCTCAGGGCATCAGGCCGTCGCGCGCCATCCGCAGCTCACGCAGCACGGGGCTGCGCTTGTTCGTGTGGCCCTGCATGCGAACCAGGATGTCGTTGAGCAGCTCGAGCGCCTCGAGCACGTGCGGCCCCTTGTTGAGCATCACGCACTCGGCGCGCTGGCCCATTGCGGCGTCGGTGATTTCGGCGCGCGACGGCATGCCTTCCTTCGCCAGGGTCTCGAGCACCTGCGTCGCCCAGATCACCGGCACGTGCGCGGCCTCGCAGACCCAGAGGATCTCTTCCTGCACTTCGGCCAGGCGCTCGTACCCCATCTCGACCGCCAGATCGCCGCGGGCAATCATCACCGCGACGCTGGGGCTGCGCATCGCGGCGAGCAGCAGCTGCGGCAGCCGTTCGAACGCGGCGCGGGTTTCGATCTTCAGCACCACGCCGACCTGCGGGCCGCCGGCTTCGACCAGGTGGTGTTGCAACGAATGCACGTCCGAAGCTTCGCGGACGAAGGAATAGCCGACGAGATCTGCCTGGTCGGCGACGAACTCGAGATCGCGAATGTCTTCGGTGGTCAGCGACGGCAGCTGAAGCGCGCTGTCGGGCAGGTTGATGCCTTTGTCGGATTTCAGCTTCTCGCCCTTCTCGCGCGCGTTGGTGATCTCGACGTGCATCTGATCGGCGTTGACGAACTTCACGACGCCGCCGATGCGACCGTCGTCGAACCAGATGCGCTCGCCCGGCTTCACGTCACCGAAGACTTCGGCGAGGGTGCAGGGAATGGTTGCGGGGCGGACGACTCCACCGCTGGCATCGCGCTCGGCGGGCTGACCCGGGTGATCGGGTTTGGTGACGACGACGATGTCACCGCGAAACAGGTGCAGCGATTGTTCGCGCGGGGGCAGCTGGCCGACGCGGACCTTGCCGTGGTCCGACCGCAGCTTTCGTCCCGTGCCGAGGTACGCCGTCGATTTGCACTCGGCCCAGCGGCCGTCGCCCATCTCGCCGACGACTTTCAGCGTGCGTGGTTTGCCGCGTTCGTCCTTGAAGCGAATCTTGTCGCCGGAACGCAGGTGCTCGAGCCACGCGCGCGGAACGGGCAGGGTGGCGGTCGATTCCGAAGGCGCCGGCGCCGGGTTGTCTTCGGCGGTCAGCCAGATTCTCGCGGGCGCCGTCACTTCGCCGGCCGCGTCGCGCTGCGGCTTCCACTTGATGACCTGGGGGCCGGCCGCGATCGAGCCGGTACGCAGCTTCGGCCCGCCCAGATCCATCAGCACCTTGCACGTGCGGCCGACCTCGCGTTGCGCGCGCTCGAGGTGGTCGACCATGCGTTCCCACTCGTTCGGGCCGTCGTGCGCGCAGTTGATTCGCATCACGTCCATGCCGCCTTCGACGAGCGCGCGGACGAGTGGATAGTCGGCCGCAGCTTCTGACGGCATCGTCACCATGATGCGAACCGCGCGGCCGCTGCTCGGGCCGAGCACGGTTTCGGTGTGACGCTGCAAGAGCTCGATGCCTTCGTGGTAGCCGACCGCGTTGCTCTGAGCCGGCGCGACGTCTGGTGACCCAGAGATGCGGCGCAGGTTCGCGATCACGGCTTCCAGCGTCGAGAGGACGTGGGCCTCGGTGCGGCCGAGCGACGTGAGGCCCAGCGCGCCGAGCCGTGGCTGCAGGCGGCGAACGTCACGGCGGCGCAGGCTGAGGTAGTGAAGAAGGTTTCGCGCGGACGCCTGGTGCGCGGGGTTCACCTCGGCCAGCGTCGCCGCTTCACGCTTTTCGATCTCGAGGCACTCTGCGCGCAGCCGTTCGACTTCGATCAGCAGCTCGGCCGCTTCCGTCTTCTCGTCGATCATTGCGCGCGAGACTACGCAGTGCGCGTGCCAGCGAATGGCCGGAATGCAGCCGAAGCGCGCGCACCACTCCGTCGTGGACGCACGGCCGTCTCATTTCGGGCCGACACGCAAATTCGTCCCACCTCGAAATTGCTGCGCGCTGTGGGTCGAGGCCCGGTGCGCAGACGCGTGGGACGCGGACGGAGCCGCGAAGACGGAACCCGCTCGGTCGGCTGAAGTAGTAAGGACGGCGTCTCGTTTCCGGGGGTGTTTTGATGAATCCGCCGCTTGTCGTCGTCATCGTCGCGTTGTTCGTGTCCGCGTGTGGTTCGAACAGCAGCACAGGCTCGGGCGGCGGCACTGGCACCGGAACGGGCGGCGGCACTGGCACCGGAACAGGCGGCGGCACTGGCAACGGAACGGGCGGCGGTACGGGAACTGGAGGCGGAACCGGAACTGGCGGCGGCAACGGCGCCGACGCAGGAATCCTCAACCCGGTGGGGCGCGTCACGCTGTCGCAGCTCGGGGCTTCAGCCCGTTTCCTTCGTGTTGTTCAAGGCCAGTTCCACCCGAATGGATTTCCGCCCAAATGCGGCATCGCCTGCACGACCAGCGTGACGGCCGGCTGCACCATCTCTGACTGCTTTCACGACGGTGGGCCCGTCTCGGATTCGTGCGACGCGGGAGTCAACGCAGGGACCTTGACGACCTCCGTCGGAGGCATCGCCGGACCCCAGGCACCGCGCGACCCGGCAACCGGCCTCTACAGATCGAACGCGGTCGTCGGAACCTGGTGGTCGGGCGGCGAGGCGGCGACCGTCAGCGCAACCGGAAGCGCCGGCGGCGTCCCGGCATTCTCGGCCACGCTCACCGTGCCCTCGCGAATCACCCTGGTCTCGCCGACAGGCCCTTCGCCCATCAGCATCGCGCGCACTGCCCCCTTCAGCGTGACGTGGACGGGAACTTCCGGGACGATTTCGGTCTCCGTGCTCAGCGGCAAGTACTTCTTCGGTCGTTCGGTGACGGCGGTTTGCAAGGCACCCGCAAGCGCAGGGTCGTACACGATTCCTGCTGCAGTCACGGGCCTTCTGCTGCCGACAGGCTCCAACGACGACGGCTCATTCGTCGTGGACTGCGACAACTCGGTCAACGTGATCAGTGGCGCCTACGCGATCGAGGTCATCGCCAGACACGAGCCGACGCTGATTCCCGTCACGATTCCCTGAGCGTTCAACCCGCGTCGACGACGCGCAGCTCGCGCGGCTTCTCGACCGCCTGCCCTTCAGGATTCTCGATCCGTTCGCGCAGCAGCTCGAGCGCGCCCGCCGCATAGAGCCCGTCTTCGATCCGTTCATCGAACGAGTACTTCACGCTGCACACCGTCCGGTCGCCGACGGTCTTTTTCTTCCCGATCGTCGCGAACAGCGGAATCGAGCCGTACTCGTAGAGGTGGTGGTACGCCGACTCGAGCTTCACGCTGCCCAGGTTTGCGACGAACAGGCTCGCGTACATCGGGTCGGGGTGGATGAAGCTACCGGGCAGCAGGTTCCACGCATCCAGCCACATCATCAGCTTCACGCCGAGCCGCAGCAGCGGGGCCGGCAGCGACAGGAACAACCCGAGCTCCTTGTCGACGTGGCTCTTCTTGTCGCTGCGCCCTTCGGTCAAATCACCCATCGTCAGCTTCACGATCTCTTCGAACGGCATCGACGCGTCGAGCTTCCGCTTCAACACCACCACCGGAGCGTCATTGCTCATCGCCTTCTTCGCCGAATACGAGATCCAGATGCCGTCGCGGTCGTAGATGCGCGAGCCCACCACGAATCGATTGAGCCGCGGCCGCGCGTGAAGCGCTTGAACCGCCGCCCACATGAAGACGTGAAACACCGTGACGCGAACTCCGGGGTGCGACGCGTTGAACTTCTCGATGAACGGCAGCGTCCGCGTCAGGTCGATTTCCTGCTCGAAGTACACCGCTGACTCGTTTCGCGTCCGCATGATGAACGGCATGATCTTCCGCACGGCGGGCACGTCGGCGGGCTTTCCATCAGGGCGTGAAAAGAGGGGCATGGGTCACTCCGTCCGCTGCGCAGCGTAGAAGAAATAGAGGAAGCAGATCCCGACTGCATTCAGCCCGTGCCAGATCGCGTGGCCCGTAATGAAGTGGTTGTCGGGCGCGCAGAGAATCTTCGCCGTGTCCGTGATCCAGATCGTGAACGCCATCGTCACCATCGCCAGCGAGTACAGGAACAGCTTGAACTTCGGCCGCCGCGCCCGCAGCTCGAGCACGACCGCCGTCACCAGCTCGAGCGCGAACAACGGAATCCCCGCCGGCTTGATCAACAGCACCAGGGCCATCGGCGCGAGCGTGAACGCCGCCCACAACCCCAGAATGCCCTTCTGCGTCCGGCCCAGCGCGTACGCGAGCATCAGCCCCGACAGCAGGAACATGCCGAACAGATCGATGAGCTCACCCGCGAACGTGCCGCTGGCGTGAAACGCGAAAGAGCCGAGCCCGATCGCCACGTTCGCCAGCGCGACGCCCGCCAGCAGAAACGTCGTTCGCGTCTCTGGCCGGGTCAGCAGCCAGATGCCCAGAATGACGTAGCCCATCGACGACCACGCGTTTGACGGCTCGGCGACGATCGCGCAAAGCCGGGCTTCGCAGAACGAAACAGAGGCAGGTTCCCAGCCATCCCACGGGCAGGTGTTCATGACGGGCCTTTTGACGCGTCACCGCCGCGCTGTCGCCTCGGGTTAGCATCGCGGCCGCAAATGACAGACGACTCAGAGTTTTACCGGAAGCTGCCCCGCCAATCGCGGTCGCGGTCGGTGGTCAACGCCATCATCATGGCCACCGATCAGCTGCTCGAGAACAGCGGCGATCCCACTGCCCTTTCGCTGGAAGGGGTCGCGCGCCGGGCGGGTGTCGGCATCGGCTCGCTCTACGACTACTTCGCCAACCGCGAGGGCCTGCTGGGCGCGTTGCTGGCCCGCATCACCGAGGCAAACTTCGAAGAGCTCGCCCGCGAAGTGCAGGCGAGCGAGAAGGTTCCGTTCGCGCAAGCCATCCCTCGGATTGTCGAAAGGACGTTGGACGTCTATCTCGCCCGGCCCGAGCGCACCCGCGGCGTCATTCGCACCCTGATCCGCGTCGGCTGGCTCAAGCCCGTCGTTCGCGAACGCGATCGCTTCGCCGGGCTTCTGGCCACCCGGTTGCGCGCGGAACACCCGAACCTCGACGCCGAACGTGTTCGCATCGCTTCCGAGGTGCTGTGCGACAGCGTGATGGGCGTCGTCTCGTCCGAGCTCTGGCGCGATCGCCCGACAGAAGAGTGGACCCGCGCCCGCGCCGAGCTCATCTCTCTCATCGAGATGCGCGTCGCCCGGCTCGTGGCCGATGGCTAACGCGCCACGCAGCAGAACTCGCTGCGGTTCGACGGCAGGTGCGTCGCGCGAACGTCCTTGAAGCCCATGCGTCCGACGCGTTCGATCAGCGCCGGGATCTCTTCGACGATCTGCTGATCGTTGAGCTTCAGGGTGAACACCGCCGCGTGCAGCTGCTTCTTCACCCGCGGCAGAAATCGCTGAACCGAGTGCAGCGCGACCTGCGGCGCGAGGTGCACGTCCAGCAACAGCCAGTCGATGCGAGGCGGCAGATCTTCCCAGCTCAGCTCGCCGACTTTGATCGGCATGTGCTTCACCTGGGCGCCACCCGGGCCGCGGTACTCGACGACGCCGGGACCCATCGGCGCCGGGTCCACCCCGATCACGTTCACGCCGCGGCGGGCGAGGGCGAGGGCGGCTCCACCGGGGCTGCTGCCGATCTCGAGCGCGGTGTGGCCCGCCTTCACGTCGAGCTTCGCCCACACGATCGCTTCTTCAATCT
Organism: Archangiaceae bacterium; assembly: GCA_043753165.1. Taxonomy (GTDB): domain Bacteria; phylum Myxococcota; class Myxococcia; order Myxococcales; family Myxococcaceae; genus JAGSPQ01. Next base: position 13,383 of record JAYUXE010001162.1, read on the forward strand.
TCGCGAACGCGCGCGACGGCGACTCGGGCGGGACGACGACGTTCGGCAGGCCGCCTGGAATTTCCCACCGGCCCACGCGGTGCCGATGCAGGCCGACCAACCACGGCTCACCGACGGCGACGACGACATCGACCACGAGATCGCCCGGCTTCGGCTTCGTCTCGGGCACGAACTTCCCCGTCGCCACCAGCGCCTCGTGCACGCGCGCCACTTCGGCAGGCGGCGCGTCGGGATCACGCGGGAAGACGTGCAGCTTGAGGTTCGCCTTCTGATCCGCGAGCAGCGCGACGACTTCTTCCGCCGTCGACGCCCGCCCCAGCGACGCGCCCCACACCCGCGCAAACACCGAGTCGAGCTCGAGCTCTGGCGTCGTCGGCTCATCGCTGACGAAGGTGACCAGGCCGGGCCGCGCGAACGCCGGGCGAAGCTTCGGCCGCATCCGGCCCACCTCGCCCTTCAGCAGCTTCTCAGAACCGATCTGGCAGATCGCAAAGGCGTGTTGAGGCATGCGGGTGCGCGTAGCACGGCGGAAACGACGCCCCCCATCTTTCAGGCCCCTGCCGATTCAGGGAATGCAGGCGACGAAGTACTGAACCGACAGCGTCTTGCCGGGCTCGGGCACGAACAGCGGCTCGAAGTTCACCGCGTTGACCGCCGAATCGTAAGTCCACACCTGCGCGCCGCGGCTGTCGACCGGATCCAGCACGACGCCATCGATCTTCACCGAGATGACCTTGCCTGCGGTGAGGTCGGGCGTCGCGGTGAGGAAGAAGTTCGTGCGGTAACCGAACGCGTTCTTGCCGATCTGCTCGAGCGCTTTGCTCCAGTCAGGCGTGCAGATCTCTTCCTTCACCCCGTTCGTCGCAATCACCGCCGCCAGCGTGCGCGGGCCGGCCAAGTCGTAGGTACAGCCTGAGGGCGGCGACGCCAGGAAAGCGCCAATCGCGTTGAACGAGAACATCGACGCCTGCTGCGCGCCTTTGATGTTCAGCAGCTGGTTCACATAGAAGCTCACGGGCAGCGGCGACTGATCGTCCGCGTCCGACACCGACACCACCGCCAGCACGGCATCGGGACGAATGAGGCCCGCGTTGTCGGTGTTGATCAAAGGGGCCGTGAGCGCCGCGACCGCAGGCTCGAGCTGCAGCTCGGTTCCGCTGCCGTTGGTGCCGAGGTTGACCTTCGCTTTGAACTTGTTCTCGACGTCGACGGTGGTGGGAGTGAGGATCTTCGGGTTGTTCGCGTCACCGACGATGCGGCCGCCTTCGACCCCCATGTCCGTCGTCGTCACCCCAATCTGGTAGTCCACCTGCGCCGTGGTGGCGTACTTGATGAAGCTCGCGAAGTTCACCGACAGCGCCATCTGCTTGTCGGACATCGAGCCCGAGTTGTCGATGACGAGCAGGATGTCTGCCTTCGGCTTGCTGTCCTGCTTGAAGGTGTCCGTGTTCAGACCCATCGAGTCGCCCGCGCCCCGAAGGGTGATCACGTAGTCGACCGACGAACCGTTCTGCACGACCT
>JAYUXE010001163.1:0-2928 GCA_043753165.1 Archangiaceae bacterium
TCCGCAGACGACGCCGCCGCACGCCGCTTTGCACTGGCCGTTGCTGCACGCCTGGCCCATCGCGCACGGCTGGTTCGGGCTGCACGCGACTCCGGTGCCCGGCTGAAATCCGGTGAAGCCGTTGATGCTGAATCGAACGAGCTTGTTCGCCGCGTCGATGGTCAGCGCCGAATGCTCGACGGTGAACCGTGCGCCGTCTTCCTCGCGAACCTGGATGAACAGGTCTTCGATCGACTCACCTTCGGCGAGGGTGAACGGCATCGTCAGCTCGACCGGAGCGGCAAACTTCGTCCCCGCCGGACCCCAGACGGCAACGGTGCCGGCCGACTTCGCGTCGGCTTCCATCAGCGGCGTCGAGCCAATCTCGAGGGTGATGGTGGTGTTCTCGGCGAGCGCTCCGGCCGGAATCTGCAGCGCCGTGCCCGCGAGCTCGGGGCTCTCGTTCGCAGCGACGGAGATCGTCAGCCCCTGTGCGGCAGTCACGTTCTCGTGCTTCACGAAGCGCGAGCCGACGGTGTTGAAAGAATTGCAGGCCGAGAGACAACAGCTCAACAGGCCAGCGAGCAGGGCGCGGCGACATCCATTCAGGTTCGTCATTGGTTCTCTCCCTCGAGGACAGCGAATGCGCCTGAATGCCGCGACCCCACATCCACCTTCAGAATTTCTTTTTTCACCGCGCCAGCGCTGCTTTCGCTTCGGCCCCGTGGCGACCGTTGGGAAACTGTTGAAGGTACGCAGTCAGCTGCGCGCGGGCCTCGTTCGAGTGGCCGCGGAACTGCTCGCACCATGCGAGAAAATAGAAGGCGTCGTCGCCGTGCCGGGGGTGTTTCACCAGCGTGGCGTAGTCGGCTTCTGCGCCGTCGCAGTCGCCCTGGTCGCGCCGCACCGTCGCGCGGATGAAGCGCACATCGTCGAGCCGTTCGCTGGCCGGGAAGGCGGCGAGAAATTGATCCAGCTCGCGCTGCACGCTTGCGCCCATCGCGAGCTTCGCTTCGATTTCACTCAAGGCCACCTCGTGTGCGAGCGCGCCTTTCGGAAACCGCTGCTGGTACTCGGCGAAGGCGGCGACCGAGCCTTTCGCGTCATCGAGGTGGCGCAGCTTCAACCGGCCGACTTCGTATTGCGATTGTTCGGCCCAGGCGCCCGACTTCGCCGCGAGCCCTGCGTACAGCGATAACGCCTCGGCATGTTTCCCGCGTCGGCCCAGCAGGCGCGCGAGCTCGTACGTCGCGGTGTCGCGTTGATCGCCTTCCAGCGAGCCGGCCAGCTTCTTCTGCAGCGTCGCCGCCGCCTTCACCTCGGCCGGCTTCGGCGCTTCCACCTTTTCCGCCGGCGGAGCGAGCTCCGGCAACACCTGCTTCACCGGCTGAATCGGAGGCGGAATGTGAATCTCGAACGGCAACCCACTGCCATCGACCACCGCCTTTCCCGACAGCTTGTTGCTGCCGATGGCCGCGACGACTTCGTGCGTGCCGGCTGCCGCGAGCAGCGTCAGTGGCGCGCGGCCGATGGCGAGACCGTCGAGGGAAATGTCGGCTCCCCTCGGGCCAACGACTTCCAGCGGAAATTCTTTGCCGGCCTTCCGCGCCAGGCCGCGCACGGTGGCGACGTCTTCGGCCGGCATCTTCGCGCGGTCTTCGCCTGGCGCGCTCGACCAGCTTTCGCCCGCGTGAACCGTGACGTCGGTGGCCGGGCCGCGGACGCGCACCTCGCCGTCGTGAACGAAGAGCTCGACGATTCGTTCTGCGCCGACCTTCACCTGGAAGACGCTGCCCGCCACTTCGATGCCGAACGCGTCGGCTTGCACGTGAAACTTCCCGCTTTGCACCGCCACCGCCACCGCCGCTGTGCCCGCTTCGAGTGACAACGACGAACGGCTCAGCTGCGCCCGTGTGGTGCCGCTGAGGAGGATTCCCGCGTGTTCGAGCCGGGCGAACGCGCGGCTGGCCCCCGCCATCTTCAGCTTCGAGCCTTCGAACAGCAGCTCACCCACCTGTGCCGGCACGGACCTCTCGCTCTGCACCTGGCCCGACACGAGGGTGAGGCGGCCGAACGGTTGTTCTGGGGTCGAGGGGACGAGCACCACGGCGGCGACTGCCGCGGCGACTGCGGCGAATGCGGTGAGGCGCCAGCCGATGGGCGCTTTCGGCCCACTCACCTTCTTCCAGATCCGCTCGCGCGCCCCGACGCGCTCTTGCGCCGAGCCATCACGCGCGGACGTGAGCAGCTTCGCCAGGTCGTGACGGGTGTCCGTGAGCCGCGGTGGCCCTTTTTCGGGAACGTCAGACATCAGGGCAGGCCCCGCTTGCGGGCGATGCGTTCGAAGTCTTTGCGCGCGTAGTGCAGGCGCGTCCACACCGTGTCGACTTTGCAGCCGAGGCGCTCGGCGATTTCGTCGCCCGACAAACCTTCGAGCTCGTACAGGGCGAAGACTTCGCGCTTCTTGAAAGGCATCGCAGCGAGGACCTCGGCGACCTGCGCCTGCGCTTCACGGCTTTCGTACACGCGGTCGGGGGACGGCGCGGAAGGCTGCTCGCTGGCGCCGAACAAAGAAGAAAAGGCGTCACGGATTCGCCGGCGCCGATGGCGGCCCGAGATGACGTTCGCGGCGATGCGGTAGAGCCAGGTCGAGAAGCGGCCGCCTTCGAACGAACGCAGCTTGCGGAAGGCGATGATGAACGTCTCTTGAACGACGTCGTCGAGCTCGGCGTCGGGCGTGCCGAGGCGGCGGGAAACGCGTTCGAGAAAAGAGAAATGGGCGTCGTAGATGCTTCGCCATGCGGCGGCGTCTCCGGCCCGGCAGCGGGCGAGGAGCTCGAAATCAGGGGCGATTTCAGCGGCTTGGACATTCACTGACCGATGCGGGGGCGATGCTTGCTGGGGTGGATGCCCCAGTGGCGCTCCCACCTTCAAAGTATTTCTACCCCG
>JAYUXE010001164.1:0-2925 GCA_043753165.1 Archangiaceae bacterium
CGCGCCACCGCGCTCGGCGTCGAGCTCAAGTCCTTTCAGTCGAACTGGGAAGGCGCGCTGCTCGACACGCTCGCTGCCCAACGCCACTGGTTCGACGGGCTGATTGTGAATCCCGCGTCGCTCGCCCCTTCCGCCGTCGCGCTCGCCGAAGCGATCGAGCTGCTCGGCAAGCCCGCCATCGAGGTGCAGCTCGACGATGCGAAGAAGGGCAAGTCGGCGTTGAGGGACGTCGTCGAGAAGCAGATCTCGAACAAAGGCCCTTCGGGCTACCTCGAAGCGCTGGTCGCGCTCGTGCCGGGCAGGAAAACGTTCGAGCCCGAGATGATCGAAGGCCGGCCCACCGCGCCGCAGCGCAAGCCGGCAGATCGCCCGCAGGCGACGAAGAGCCTCGGCCGCGCTGCGCCGGAACCGGAAATCGAAGCGGCGCCGCCGCAAAAGAGCCTCGGGCGTGCCGTTCAAAATCGTGAGGCCGAAGCCCTGGCAGCGCCGAAGAGCCTCGGCCGCGACAAGACCATCGGCCGGGTGATGCCGAACGGCGACATCGTCAAGAGCATCGGCGGCAAGCAACGGCCGGCGCTGAACAAGAAGCCGCCGCCGCCTTCCGCGCCGCAGAAGTCCGTCGGCCGTCGCGCACCGGCGCCCGCCTCGAACGCGTTGTCGCGCGCAGTCGTGCGTCAGCAGATTGCAGATCGTCTCGCCGGCACCGTGACGCCCGCCGCGCTCGCGGCCTGGGCCCGCGCCGAATGGCAGAAGGTTCAGTCGGGCCACCCGATGGAATCCGGCCAGCGCGAGACCCTCGAAGACGTGCTGCAGCAGCTGCTGCTTTCCGCGACGATGAAGGCCAGCGACGACCAGCTCATCGAGCTGATGACGCAGCTCTCATGACCGACGAACGCATCAAGAACCTGCGCCGACCGCCGCGGGTCGCGACGCCTCCGAAGTCCGAGATCCGCGCCGCTCCACGGCCGCCCGCGAAGAACAAGGCCGGGCTCAAGGCGGCCGGCGAGAGCCGCGCGAAGCCGGCCAACGCGCGTGGCCCCCGTGGCGATACGACGCCACGCTCACTCGCGATCACCATTCTCGCGCGCGTCGCCGCGACGGACGCCTTCCTCAACGTCGTCCTCGACTCGCAGCTCGACGAGCACCGCTTCGCCGAAGTGCGCGACTCGGCCTTCGTCACCGAGCTCTGTTACGGCACGACGCGCCGGCTGCTCACGCTCGACCACGGCCTGCAGCTTCACTGCACGCACCTGCTGCCGACGCTCGAGAACGAAGTGCTCGCGGCGCTGCGGCTTGGCGCCTACCAGATGTTCTACATGCGGGTCCCGAAGCACGCCGCGGTCGCCGATACGGTCGAAGCGCTGAAGCGGCTTGGCCTGCAGCGCGCGACGGGCTTCGTGAACGCAGTGCTTCGAAAGCTCGCGACGCTCGACACGCCGCCGCTGCCCCCGCCCGAGCCGCGCGATGAACACCTCGCCGTGCTGCACAGCCACCCGCTGTGGCTCGTGAAGCGGTGGATTCGCCAGTTCGGCCCCGAGCGTGCGGAGGCGATGCTGGTCGCCGACAACCAGCCGCCGAACGTCGTGGTGCGCGTCAACGCCTCGAAGACGAACCGCGACGCGCTGCTCAAAGAGCTCACTGAGGTCGGCATCGATGCGAAGCCCACGACGATGTCGGGCGAAGGAATCGTGCTCACCAACGTCGGCCGCGTCGAAGACGTGTTCGGTTACGCGGAAGGGCTGTGGCAGGTGCAGGACGAAGCAGCGCAGCTGGTCGGCCTCTACGCCGCGGTGGCCGACGGTTCGCGCGTGATGGATGCGTGCGCGGCGCCTGGCGGCAAGGCGTGCCACCTCGCGCAGAAACATTCCGTCGTCGCGATCGACATCCACGCGAACAAGCTCCACAAGATTACCGATGAAGCGAAGCGGCTCGGCCTGCTCGAACGCTTGAAGGTCCGCGCGCTGGATGCGAGCAAGCCGCTGCCCGAAGGGCTGGGCGAGTTCGACGCGGTGCTCATCGATGCGCCGTGCTCTGGCCTCGGCACGCTGCGACGGCACCCCGAGCTTCGATATCGCCGGCAGGAAGCGGACCTTCCCGAGCTTCACAAGCTGCAGCGCGCGATTCTCGAGAGCTGCCAGAACGCCGTCGTCCCCGGTGGGCTGCTCACGTACGCGGTGTGCAGCACCGACCCGTCGGAAGGGCAGGACCAGGTCGAGATGTTCTTGCGCAGCCACCCCGACTTCACGTCCGAGCCACCGCCCGCATCGGCCGGAGCTTTTCCGAACGTTCAGGGGTTTCTTCGCACGCTGCCGGGCCCGGAAGGCGCAGACGGCTTCTTCGCCGCGCGCCTGCGCAGGATGTACTGACCCATGTTCTTCGGTTTGATGATGGTGGACGCCGCGCTGGCCGCCTGGGCCGTGGGGCTGATGGGCCAACCGAAGTCGCCCCGCTGGGTCCGGTTCATTCTGTTTCTGCTTGGCATCACGTTCGTGGTCAGCGTCGGCGTCGTCACGGTTCTCACCGAACACGCCGACAACGACACCGCGCGCGCGTGGGGGCTCATTGCGCCCGGCGCCGCATGCGTCGCGTTCGTGCTGCTGTTGATCGCCACGCTCATCTCGCGACGAAAGTGACGCCCGCGCTCTGCGCCGTTCATCCGGAGGTTCCGGCGACGGCGACGTGTGCGCGGTGCGGCCGCTTCTTCTGCGCCGCGTGTCAGGGCGCCGATCAGCCGCTGCTCTGCACCGAGTGGGTCGTGCTCTGGATGGATCCGCTCGGCATCCTTCGATCGCCGCTCGACCTCGGCGCGGTGCTCAAGAACGGGATGCAGATGCTCTCGCCCGTCATCGGAAAGGTCGCCGTCTTGACGCTGGTGTACTCCGCACCGCTGGTTCTGTTCCTGGCGTGGATGCCCCCTGACGGCGG
>JAYUXE010001165.1:0-6889 GCA_043753165.1 Archangiaceae bacterium
GTGACGACGGGGTGCGGTACGGCAGCAACCGGGGCAACGGTGTCAGTCATCGGGCAGCTCCTTTCAGCGCGCGGCGCAGCGATTCCATCGCGGTCCACGCTGCGAACTGCTGAACGCGATCGCGATCATTGGCAAAGGCGTAGAGGTGGCGTTCGACGGCAGGAGACCCAACCGGCCCCTGCACCGCGATGAAGATTGTGCCGACGGGGTTCTTCGCGTCGCCGCCGGTCGGGCCTGCGTAGCCGGTGACCGACACCGCCCAGTCGGACTTCAGCGCTGCGCGTGCGCCCGTCGCCATCTCGGCCGCGACTTCGGCTGAGACCGCCGTGTGCGCGGCCAGCGTCTCGGCCTTCACGCCGAGCCACGTCTCTTTCGCGGTCTCGCGGTACGTGACCGCGCCGCCGATGAGCCAATCGCTGGCCCCGGCTTCCGATGTCATCGCCGCGCAGATGCGCCCGCCCGTGCACGACTCGGCGACCGCGACGGTCTGCTTGCGCGCCCGCAGCAAAGCGCCAACGGCGCCGGCCAGCGACTGATCGCCTTCTGCAAAGATGAAGTCGCCCAGCACTTCACGGCTCGCCGCTTCGGCCGCAGCGAGCGCCGCTTCGGCGAGCGCGGGGTCGTCTGCGACGGCGAGGAGCTTCAGGTGATTCTCGGGCGCGTGCGTGCGGTAGCCAAACGTCACCTTCGGGTGCAGTGGGTACAGCGGGCGAATCTTCGCATCGAGATGCGACTCAGGCAGTCCGACCGTCTTGAGCAACTTGAGCCGCGCGTAGCCCGTGTGACCCGCGCGCTTCTTCACCCGTGGCAACACCTCGTGCTCGACCAGGTGCAGGTATTCCTTCGGCACACCGGGCACGAACATCAGCAGGCAGCGGCCGACGGTCATCGCAAACATCGGCGCCGAGCCGACGGCGTTGAGAATCACTTCACAGCCTTCAGGCACCAGCGCTTGCCGAAGGTTGTTCGCCGTCAGCGCGTAACCGCGCGCGCGAAAGCGTTCTTCGAGGTGCGTGCGCGCGGCGATGGATTCGACCAGCGGCACGCCTGCCATCTTTGCAGCGCACTCGGCGGTGTAGTCGTCGGACGTGGGGCCGAGGCCTCCCGAGACGAGCACCGCATCGCTGCGCGCTGCCGCCTGAGCCAGCACCTCGATGATTTCTTCGGGCACGTCGCCGACGACGGTGTTGCGCGCGACGGTGAGGCCCAGCGTGTCGAGCAGGCGTGTCTGGAAGTACCGACTGTTGGTGTCGATGGTGAGCCCGGTGAGCAGCTCGTCGCCGGTGCAGACAGTCTCGATGCGCACGAGGCGCTCGGTACTACAGGACTTCCTTGTCGTCGACGTCGTTGCTGTCGCTCTCGTCTTCGTCTTCGTCGAGAACGTCGGCCACGGCCGTCGAGCGCTTCTGCTTCACGTACCGGCCGAGCAGCACCGCCGACTCGCCGAGCCCGAACACGAGGTAGCCCGAGAAGTAGGCGACCAGCACCCAGGCCGGGTGCGACTGCGTGGCGATGACGATGCCCGCGGCGATGATGCCGCCACCGATCAGCAGCGACGTCTTCGAGAGCTTCAAGTCCTTGAACGTGCGGTAGCGCACCGTCGAGACCATGAGCAGCGCGAGGAAGACGATGACGACCGCGATGGGGATCCGCGCGATTTCCGGAATCGGGCCGCCCTGCGCCGCGTGCTGAGCGATGACCATCGAGATGACGACGCCGCCCGCGAGCGGAATCGGCAGGCCGACGAAGAAGCTCGAGGCGCCGCCGTGGGCGCTGTTCTGGGCGAGGACGTTGAAGCGCGCGAGTCGAAGCGCGCCGCACGCCGCGAACATGAAGCTGATGAAGATGCCCCAGAAGCCCAGCGGCTGAAGCGCCCACTTCCACACCAGCATCCCCGGAGCGACCCCGAAGCTGATCACGTCGGCCAGGCTGTCGAGCTCGACCCCGAACTGGCTCTGCGTCTTGGTCAGTCGGGCCACGCGGCCATCGAAGCCGTCGAAAAAGATGCCGAAGAAGATCGCCAGGGCGGCCTGATAGAGGTGCGCTGGCGTGGCTTCACCCGCACATAAGGTGAGCGCGTAGAACCCGCAGAAGATGGACGAGACGGTGAACAGGTTCGGCAGTACGAACATCAGCTGGCGCAGCTTCATGAGGGCGCGCACCATAACAGGCCTTGGAAACCGCACTTCTGATCATCCTCTGCCTCGCCGCATTCTTCGCGGTGGCCTCGCTGTGGGTCCGGGCAGTGATGGCTTTTTACGCGCTGAAAGGGCAGCGCCCCGCCGCGCAGGTCGTGGCCGCGGTCGACGGGTGGCAACTTTGTGCGTGGCATCGGGTTCCCTTCCAGCGCCGGTTCATCGAACCGGTGGTGTTGTGCCACGGCCTGTCGAACAACCACCGCTTCTTCGAATTCCAGCCGCCGCACAGCCTCGCTGCCGCGCTGGCCGAGGCGGGATTCGAGTGCATCACCGTCGAATTGCGCGGCGCGGGAAACGCAGCGCCTGCCCCCATCGGCACGCGGGCAGATGGGTGCATCGACGACTACGTGCGCTTCGACGTGCCCGCGCTGGTGAGCCACGCCGTCGGCACCGCGGGCTCGCTGAAGACGTTCTGGGTCGGCCACTCGCTGGGCGGGCTGGTCGGGCTCGCTGCCGCAGACGCGCTGGTGCAGGAAAGGTTGAAGGGCGTGGTGACCATTGGATCTCCCGTGTTCTTCGGGTACCAGTGGCACACGCGCTGGCTGTTGAAGTTCGGCTACTGGCTGTCGCCGTTGGGGCGTTTTCGCACCGACTGGTTCGCGGCGCTGGCGGCTCCGTTCGCGGGGTGGTTCCGGGTGCCGGTGGCGATCAACATGGCGAACCAGCGCAACATGCCGGGCTGGGTGCAGCGCAGGGCGATGGCGACGGTGATCGCGCCGATCTGGCATGGCGTGTTGAGTCAGCTGCGCGACTGGGCGGTCGATGATCAGTTCCGGTCGGTGGATCAAAAGACGAACTACCGCGATCGCATTCGCGCGCTGACGGTGCCGCACCTCGTCGTCGGCGGCTCGGTGGACGGGCTTGCTCCGCCGGCGAACTGCGAACGGCACTTCGAGATTGTGGGCTCGATCGACAAAGAGCTTCAGCTGTTCGGCAAGCAGTTCGGGCATCGCGCGGACTACGGGCATGGCGACCTGCTGCTCGGCACGCACGCGCACGAAGAGATTTATCCAAAGGTGATCGAGTGGCTGTCGAAGCGCGCGACCCCGGTGGAACCGCCTTCGACGTGACGTTGTCCGTTGCGCCATGGCTGGCGGAATGGATCTGGGCAACACGACGAAGGGCGGGAAGAGGCCGCTGGACGCGGCGATCAACCTCGTGCCCTTCATCGACCTGATGGCAGTGATGATCAGCTTTTTGATCATGACCGCCGTGTGGACGCAGGCGGGGAGGCTGCAGGTCACCCAATCGGGCGGCGGCGGTGAGGCAACGGCGAAAGAGCCGGATGTTCCCGTCACGCTGTCGATCTCGACCGAACGGTTGTCGCTCACCATCGGCGGCGCCGTGATGGAGCCGATGCCCGTGCACCGCGATGCGAAGGGGCGGCTCGATGTCGCGAAGCTTCAGGCTCAGATCAAAGAGCTCAAGGCGTCGCGCCCCGGGCACGAGAGCATCACGCTGCAGGCCGATGACGCCGTTCGTTACGAAGACCTGGTTCGCATCATCGACGCGTGTCTCGGCGAAGGGCTTCCGTCCGTGCAGGTGTCGACCGGGTGATGTTGGACGTTCACCGCTGAAAAATGATTGTCGCGGCGCCCTTGTACGTCGTGCGGCGAAGCTCCTGGTACCCGCACTTCGCCGCGACCCGAAGCGACGGTGCATTGCCAGGATCAATCAGACACACGGTGCGCCGGCCGCCGAAGTGACCATCGCCCCACAGCAGAATCGCCTGCACGGCTTCAGTCGCCAGGCCCTGCCCGTGCGCCCAGGGGCACAGGGCCCAACCGACCTCGGGTGAATCACCCAGCGGTGGATGAAGGTCGCGCTTGAAATCGGCAAACCCGAGCTCACCGACGAAACGCCCGGTCGCCTTCTCGCGCATCGTCCAGAAGCCGAAGCCCAGCGCCGTCCAGTGCCCGATGTAGCGAAGCACGCGGCCCCAGACTTCTTCTTCGATGAAGGGCCGCCCACCGATGTGCCGCGTGACCTGCGGGTCCGCCCACATCTTCGTGCAGTCGGCGAGATCTTCAGCCCGGTGCCCGCGCAGCACGAGCCGCGCCGTGTCGATGGGCGGCGCCGCGCTCACTTCGTCGGAGCGGCGATCTTCTTCGCCTTCTTCCGTGCATCCGCCGGCACGCGCGTCGAGTAGTTCACGACGCCGTCTTCATCCGTCCACTGAAAGACGTCGGGGCCCGGCTCGCGCGGAGGCAGGGGCACGGCAACGACCGGTGCAGGCGCCGGAACCGGAACCGGAACTGGCTCGGGTGCCGGAGGAGGCGCCGGAGCGGCCACCTGAACGACGATGACCTGCGGAGGCGGCGGCGGGGGCGGCTCAGGCGGCGGCGCGGGCTCGCGCTCGATGTAGATGACCTGCGGCGGAGGCGGCTCGGGCGGTGGCACCCAGTAGTAATAGTAGGGAACAACCACCGGATACTGCGGCACCACCACGCGGCTGCGGCCCGTGTCGCGCACGCGCCAGTTGCCGAAGTTCACGTTGAACTTCACGTCGCCCGCGAAGGCGGACGAGGCGACGAGGCAGGTGAGCATCAAGGGCTTCAAGCGGCTCCAACCCTACTCATCACTCGCGCAGGATGCACCCCGTCGGCGGCTGAGACACCGTGCTGCGCAGGTGCTTCACCGTGACGCGCGCGCCCTCGTCGCACTCGGCCCAGATGGGGGCCTGGGAACCGCCGAGGTCCGCTCCGTCGAGCTTCACTGTGCCGTGGGCGAGCGCGGCGACCGCGGGCCCTTCACCGCCCTTCGTCGTCATCCCCTTCACCGTCACCACCGCCTCGTTCTCGGCGACCAGGGCGCCGATGCGGCACCGCTCGCACGAGAACGTGTCGAGCTTCACCGTGGCGCTGGACGTCGCAAAGACGCCCATGCCCGCGACATCGTGAATCGACAACCGGCGCGCCTCGACGTCGGCGTCGCGAATCTCCACCGCGTCGCCGCCCGTGCCGCCTTCCGCGCGCACGTTCTGAATCGTCACTTCGTCGAGCTTCACGACGCCGTGCCGAATCAAGATGCCCGCGCCGCGGCCCTGACGAAGCTTCAAGCCGGAAACAGAGAGCGTGCTGTTCTCGAGGTACATCGCGCTCTGCTCGAGCTCGACCTGCGCGAGCGTGCCCGTGCATTCGAGCGCCGCGATGCCTTCGTGCGCGACGCGCCGCGAAACGAACCGCGTCACCGACAGCTTCGTTTTCTTCGCCTGCAAGCCGAACTCGTGCCCGTTCACCGCCGCATCGGTGAGCGTCAGCGAGCCGCCCGAGGTGAAGACGCCCGGCCCGCTTCCGCCCGCGACGCTCAGCTTTCGCACGTGCGCGGCACCACCACTCAAATGCAGCGCCGTCGCCGGCCCTTCGACCTGCAGGTCTTCGGCATCCAGCGTCGCCTTCGTCGCTTCGATCGCCCGCGAGAACGCGCCCGTGAAGCGCACCTTCTCGAGCCTCGCATCCGCTCGTTCCGTCAGCACCACGCCCTTCGTGCCCGGCACCGTGCCGTCGAACACCGCGTCGTCCAACGTCAGCGCCACCCGCGCCTCGACCGCCGCGCGCCGATGACCCGAGAAGTGCACCCGCCGCAGCGTGAGCGCGCCCAGGCCCAGCAACCCGACCTGCCCTCCCTGCACCGAAAGCCCCTCGAGGCCCGCGGCACCTTCTGCCGTCACGGTCACTTCGCCCGCGCTGTGCAGCACCACCTCGCCGTGCCCGACCAGTTGGGCACCATCGGGCAACACAAATGGCCCTTCGTACAAACCAGACCTCAGGTGCATCACCGCGCCCTTCACCGGCACGAGCACCTTCAGCGGCCGGTTCACCGAGCCATCGCCATCGGGCGCCCCTGACGCATCGACCCAGACCTCGATCGGTGCAGCCACCGCAACCGGCCGCGCCGGGACGACGGCAGGCACGCAGGAAATCGCCAGCAACACCACGCCGATCGCGCGATCAAGAAGGCCCGTCTTCCGATCAGGATTCGACCCCAGACCCGCGGATTCACGCAGGGTTGTAACCCCTCTTTGATCACACACGGATCTTCTCTGATCAGACATCGTTCAATTCTGCAAAAGTGTATGTATTACATTGACTTGAAAGATCACGTTTTGGTACCTCTGCGCGCCTCTTCGAGGGGGCTCGAGGGGATTTTCCTGGGAGGAGCAACAATCCATGACGAAGGCAGAGCTGGTTGAAGCGGTGTCGGTCGAGACCAAGCTGACCAAGAAGGCGGCGTCGGAAATCATCGACGTCGTGTTCAACAACATCGGCAAAGCGGTGAAGAAAGATGATCGTTTCAGCTACCCCGGGTTTGGAACCTGGTCGATGCGCAGCCGCAAGGCCCGCAAGATCCGGAACCCCCAGACGAACGAGATCATGAAGCTGAAGGCCAGCAAGACGATTGGCTTCCGGCCGGCGAAAGAGCTCAAGGCCACGCTGTAACCCTTTCCCGTGACATCGGGGTGTCTGGGACGAGCTCTGGGGAAACCCTCAGGCTCGTTCCGTTTCGGGAGCTCGCCAGCGCCTCTTCGGGGTTCTCGGGCTCCCCATTTCGCATCAGCTCGAAGTGCAGGTGGGTGCCGGTCGACTGCCCGGTCGAGCCCGCAAGCCCGATGACGTCGCCCTTCTTCACCTTCGACCCTTCTGGCACCAGCAACGTCTGCAGGTGGCTGTAGCGGGTGGTGAGCCGTGGGT
>JAYUXE010001166.1:0-2923 GCA_043753165.1 Archangiaceae bacterium
GGCGACGCCAGCGTGAAGCCCAGCGCGCGCCCGAACAGCTTCCTCAACCCATCGATGTCCATGAATCCACCCCTTCCTCGGCCCTGGGTCGGCAGGCTACTTCGAATCGTAGAGCTCGATCGCATCGGGCAGACCTTCGCGGTGGACGAGCCAGGGCACCTTGAGCTCGAGGTCGACGGTGCAGACGGTGATGGGGTGGCGCTTGGCGACGGCTTCGAGGCGTTCGAGGACGCGCTCGCGCAGGTCGCCGTTGAACGGGGCGTAGAGGAAGAAGAAGGTGCCTTCGAGATCGATCGCCGACACGTCAGCGTGCGTGAACCGGACGTTCGGAAAGGCCGCCGATCGTTCACGGGCGATGTGGACGAGGGTCGCTTGGTACTCGATGCCGTGGGCCCGGACGCCGGTGAGCAGGTGCGTGAAGAGCACGACGCGGCCGAGGCCGCTGCCGAGATCGACGAACTCGTCGCCGGGGCGGACGTACGGAATCATCGCGAGCATCTCGGCGACGCCGCAGGGAAGGTAGGGCACCGCGCCGCGCGGCATGTTGGGCTCGTCGGGCGGCGCCTCTTCGAGGCCGAGCAACATGTCGACCCAGGTGTCGCGATCGGCCGCGGGCACGGACAGCAGCTCTTCGAGCAACGCGGCGTTCACGCGGGTGCACCGCAGCCAATCGCCCAGCCCATCGAGTAGCGCGCGTTGATCTCGCAGCGCGGGTGGAAGTGGATGGTGCCGTGGGGGTCGACCCAGCGGAAGGCGTCGATTCCGAACGGGCCGAAGTAGCCGGCGTTCGTCAGGGCGTGCGCGGTCTGCGTGGCGGCGGTGACCAGCGCGTCGCGTTCGGGAAGTTGCGGGGCGCGTTCGGACGAGAGCCAGGTGCCCGAGGCGTCGATGGACGACAGTGTCGGCTCGCCCAACGTCAGCCTTCCGTCTTCTTCGAGAAAGCCGTGAAGCGCGCAGTCGAGCGCCCGAACCACGAACGGTTCGACCTGAAGTCCGTCTCCACTGCGCATCGCGCCGTCGATCCACGTGCGGTCGGCGGCGGTCAGACTCGCCGAGGCGATCTTCCGGCGGCCGCGGCCCGCGTAGCCCAGCGGCCGCTTCATCAGCCAGTTGCCTTCGGTGGATGCCCTGGGTTTTTCCGAGAGCACGGAGAGCAGCTCGGCCTCGGTGGTGATGAAGGCGGCTTGCGGAAGCGGGTGTCCGAGGTCGTGGGCGAAGCGCCGGTGGTTCACGCGGCGCAGCACTTCGGGCGACGGCACGCGCGGCACCTCGAGCCCGGCTCGTCGCAGCTGCTCGCACGCCCAGGGTGTGGGGCACCAGGCGCGCCCTCCCATCACCCCGAGGGAAGTCGAAGGGCCGTGGGGTGGCCACAGGACTTCATCGCTCGGTTGCATCAAGGCCCGCAGTGACGGCAGCAGGCTCTCGACGCGGGCCTGGGCGACCTTCGTCGGGGTGTGGGGTCCGCGGCGGAACAGCTCGTCTTCGGCGTCGAGGTTGAAGACCCACGCCACCGGAGCGCGGCTCAACGGTTCTTGCCCGCCGGACCTGGATCCCACCCGGCGAGCGCGTCGAGAAATTCCTGGTCAAAGCCTGCTCGAAGCCGCGCCTCGGTGTTCAGCGGAAGTCCGCGCGCCATCGCGGGGCTGATGGGCGAGGGGAGAAACTGGCGCCAGTGGTCGAAGCTTCCGTTGCCGGTGAGCTTCTGAAACCAGTGAATCGCAAAGGCGGTGTGCGGAATTTCTTCTTCGACGATCTGCGCCTGAATTTCGGCGGCGCGCGTGTCGCCGGCGGCGGCGAAGGCGGCGGTGTAGCGGGCGCCGTGATCGAGGTTGGCTCCTTCGAAGGCGATGCCGAGGCGGGCGACGAAGTGAGCGGCGGTCGGGTTCTCGGCGGGCACGCGCTTCCAGAACCAGTCGTTGATCGGAAACGAGCCGAAGGGGTGGCCGAGCGTCTCGAGATGCGACTGGTACATCTGCAGGTGACGAATCTCGTCGCGGCAGAGCTTGAGCAAGCCGCGGCGAAACGCAGCGGGCGTCTCGGGGAACGCGAGAATCGCCCACGCCATGAGCTCGGCGGCCTGAAGCTCGTGGTGAAGGAACGTGTGAAGCACTTCGGCCCGGCGTGCGGCGTGCTGCACCTTGGGCGTCTTCTTCTTTCCTTCTCGGGCGGTGAGCTCGGCCGGCCGGCCCGGCGCGGCGAGCAGCGCTTCCGTGGGGTTCGCCCATTCCGCAGGCGGAGGCGGCGGTTGCAGCTTCGCCGACAGGGTCGTCGCGGTGACGAAGTCGAAGGCCCAACGCTCGACGGTTCCCGGAAGCACGGGCGCGTCTCTAACTCAGGTGACGGTCCGCGGTGAAGCCGCCGGCTCGGACGCACACCTGGTGGCCGCAAACTGCGAGCCGGGGTCGAAGCTTCTCGACGCAAATTGCGGGCGTCACGGAAAGTGGGGGGGCGTGCTGGCTTACCTGGGAGGGCGGCCGGCGCGCCCCACCCGTCGAAAACGCGGTCGCGTGCGGACAAAAAGGGGCGTTTTCGACGAGTGGACCCGTCCTCCACCCACTTCAATGCCCGAGGGCCGACGAGAGAACCCGCGGAGCTTTCGATTTCTCGCAGGTGTTCCTCGGCACGGTCATCCGAAGGGCGCGGGGCACCGAGAACGTCGAAGCGGTCGCCTCCCGCGATTCCCACGTGCCGCGCAAGATGACGATTGGCCCCTGACTGGAGTGAGAATGGAGATCGCATGTTCAAGCTCGAAACCGAAGAAGCGTTGCTGGCGTCGTTCCGGCCGAAAGACCGCAAGCTGGTGGAGGTGACGCCCGAGGTTCATCCTCCGCTGTTCGTGCGTGACTACGTGGCTTGGACGCACCCCGCGGGGGGCCGCATCTACCTGGTATTCGCGACGCCGGCCGGCGTGCCGACGGGCATC
>JAYUXE010001167.1:0-6886 GCA_043753165.1 Archangiaceae bacterium
GGCAAACGGCTCACGTACAAAGCGCTGAAGTTCACCCGCGGCATTCGCACCGTGCTCAACGGCCGCGCACTGCTCAACGCCTTTCGCGCGCTGAGCAAAGGTCACCGGCAGCACCGCACCCAGGGTGACGCGTTTCTCAACGGGGGCGTCATCGTCGCGAAGCAGGGCGGCCAGTGCACGTACGCGTGGGCGTCACAGGTGTCTGGCGATCATCCGAAGACCGCTGACGTCATCGACGCCGCGCATCGCGCGCTCTGACTACGGCGGCGTGCAGGCGCCTTTCTGGCACTGAGATGCGCTGCCGACCTTCACGGTGCAGGTGAAGACGCTGCTGCAGCTCAGCGTGCACTTCCCGGCGGAACACACGTTCGGGTACTGAAACGACAGCTTGCACCCGTCGGCGTGATGGCCGCCCCGCAGGTGTCGCCGATGCCCAACGCTTCCGGTTCTTTCGCGCCGGCGGCAGTCGGACACGTGCGGCAGGCCTCGAGCCCGCGGCGGTACACGTCGCACTTCGAGTCGTTGACCACGACCTGGTTGCCGCCGATGTCCGTGAAGTTCTGACCGCCGTTGAACATGCCGTCGCCGACAATCGAAATGCTCGACGTGCCGGTGCACGACAGCTTGAGGTTCGAGCCACACGACACCAGCTTCTCGACGAAGGGCGCGCAGGTGGGGTCGGCCGCCCTGGCGTCGCTCAACGCCTTTTCACACTTTCCGGCCGTCTCCTGGTTGCACGACGGAGCGGCGCCCAGCTTCCCGCAGAACGCGCTGGCTGCATCGCCACCGCAGGCAGTGAGGGCAAGCAACGCAGTCACGGCCAGTCGAGGAGTCATGCGGGTGCCGTTACCGCATTGTAGGGTGGCGCGGTGACCCAGAGGTTCTCGGTGCCGCGGCTGATCGCGACCTGTGTCGCCGGCGCCGTCGTGCTCGGCGTCGCGCTCGCCCTCGGAACGTTGTTCGGCGGCGAGCCCATCACCCTCGCCGACGCGTTCACCGACGGCACGCCCGCCTCGACCATTCTCTTCTCGCTTCGCATGCCCCGCGTCGTGCTCGCCGCGCTCGTCGGCGCCGCGCTCGCCGCTTCCGGCACCACGCTGCAGGCGCTGCTTCGCAATCCCCTCGCCGACCCGTTCGTCCTCGGTGTCTCGGGGGGAGCCGCCCTTGGCGCGACCATCGCCCTCGCCCTGGGCGTCACCTCACTCGCCGCGCTGCCCGGACTCTCGGCCGTGTCGCTGCTTGCCCTCGTCGGTGCCATCGCCGCGACGGGGCTCGTGATGGGCGTGGGCCGGCTCGCTGGCCGCGGCAGCCCGCACACCACGTTGCTCGCGGGCGTCATCTTCAATGCGTTCGCGTTGGCAGCAATCATCTTCATCAAGGCGCTGGTCGCTCCGGACAAGGTGGGCGAGGTGTT
Source organism: Archangiaceae bacterium (assembly GCA_043753165.1). Lineage (GTDB taxonomy): Bacteria > Myxococcota > Myxococcia > Myxococcales > Myxococcaceae > JAGSPQ01. The sequence continues at coordinate 1,415 of JAYUXE010001167.1, forward strand.
GTTCTGGCTCGCGGGCGCGCTGGGCTACGAGAAGCCGTCGACCCTCATCGCCAGTGGCGCGGTGCAGGCCGCGGCCATCTCGGTGATGTGGGCGCTGTCGGGCCGCCTGAATCTGCTCACGCTTGGCGATGAAGACGCGGCGTCCCTCGGGGTCGACGTGTCGCGTACGCGCACCGTGCTGCTGCTGGTGGCGTCGCTTTCCGTTTCCGCCGCCGTCGCGCTGTCTGGCCTCGTCGGCTTCGTCGGCTTGCTCGTGCCGCACCTCGCGCGCCTGCTGCTGGGTCCAGACCAACGGCTGCTGCTGCCCGCGTCGGCCCTGCTCGGAGCGGCCTTCCTCGTCCTCGCCGACCTCGGCGCCCGCGTGCTCTTCCGCGTCTTCCACACCGAGCCGCCCGTCGGCGTCATCACGGCGCTGCTGGGGGGCCCTGCGTTTTTGCTGTTGCTGCTTCGCGCGCGGCCGCGCACCGGCTAATCGCCGCGCAGGTACGCGCTCAGAATCTCGTACGCGCCTTCGAGCGCGTCGACGGGGGCCGACTCATCGCGCTGATGCGCCTGGGCCGATTCGCCGGGTCCGAAGTTGACGGCGTCGACGCCGGCTTCCGAGAAACGCGCGACGTCCGTCCACGCCTGCTTCGACTCGGCCTCGACGCCCGTGAGCCGCTGCAATCGTCGAAAGTGGGGATTTCCGCCACACACGCGGCCCGATGGAGACAAATCCGTGAAGGCGACCGCCGCGCGACCCGCGACGAGCTTCTGAACGTCGTCCTGCGCCTGCGCGAGGCTCTTCCCCGGAGCGAACCGGTAGTTCAGATTCAGCTCGAAGCTGTCCGGCACCACGTTGCGCGCGCGGCCACCCTTCGCGAGCGTCGCCGTCATCACCTCGTAGAAGGGGAAACCATCCGACCGGACTTCGTGCCGGCCGCGCGCACCCAGCTCGGTGAGCAGCGTCCCGGCTTCGTGAATCGCGTTCCTGCCCTGCCAGGGCCGGGCTGAGTGGGCGCTCTTGCCTTCGAACGTCACCGTCGCGTGCAACGTGCCCATGCAGCCGACGTGCACCTTGTTATCCGTCGGTTCCATCGCGATGCCGAACGCGAGCTTCGACAGCGCGGGCACCTTTTCCATCAGCGGGCCGAGGCCGTTCTCGAGATACGGGCCTTCTTCGCGCTCGTAGAAGACGAGCAGCAAATTGATGGGCAGCGTGCCCAGCGGCAGGTCTTCCGCGAGCGCCATCATCACCGCCAACGCGCCCTTCATGTCCGAGCTGCCGAGGCCGACGAGCCGATGGCCCACCACCCCCGACGAAGGCGCGCCCGCATGGGCCGGCACGGTGTCCAGATGTCCAATCAGCGCGACGTGCGGCCGCGCATCATCGAGCCTGCCGACGACGAGTGAATGGCTGTGACGAAGCACCGGCAGCTTGCGCCCGCGCGCCCACGCTTCGACGAAATCAGCGAGCTCCTTTTCGTGGCCGATGGGGCTGGGAATTCGAACCAGCTCCAGCGCCCGTTCGACCAGGCTCACACCGACACCGCGAAGTCGCGCAGCGCCGCGTTCAGCGACGTCTTCTGGTCGGTGCTGGCCGTGCGCTGCCCGATGATGAGCGCGCACGGGGTCAGGTACTCGCCCGCGGGAAACTTCCGTGGCCGCATTCCCGGAATCACCACGCTGCGGCGCGGCACCCGGCCCTTGTGCACGACCTCTTTTTCACCGGTGACGTCGATGATGTGCGTCGACGACGTGAGCACCACGTTCGCGCCCAGCACGGCCTCTTCCTCGACCACCACCCCTTCGACCACGATGCAGCGGCTGCCGATGAAGCAGTTGTCTTCGATGATGACGGGGCTCGCCGCAGGTGGCTCGAGCACGCCGCCGATTCCCACGCCGCCCGACAGGTGCACGTTGCGGCCGATTTGCGCGCAGCTGCCGACGGTGGCCCAGGTGTCGACCATCGTCCCGCTGCCGACGAACGCGCCGATGTTCACGAAGCCCGGCATCACCACCGCGCCCCGTTCGATGAAGGCGCCGTACCGCACCGTGCCCGGCGGCACCACGCGCACGCCCGCATCCGCGAGGCCCTTCTTCAACGGAATCTTGTCGTAGAACTCGAAGGGCGGCAGCTCGAGCACCTTCATTTCCTGCAGCGCGAAGTAGCAAAGAATCGCTTCCTTCACCCACGCGTTCACCTGCCAGCCGTCGGGGCCTTTGGCGGCGACGCGAATCGCTCCGCGGTCGAGCAGCTCGAGGGTTTCCTTCACCGCGCGCGCGAACAGGTATTCCTTCAGCTTCTCTCTGTCGGCGTACGCTTGCGTGACGTGGGTCTTCAGCTCGTCGAGCGTCATTGCCCCGTGCCTACCCCAACATCACGTGCCGAGGTAGTGAGGCCGCGCCCTGACGAATCACCGACATTGGGTGGAAGGCCCCTGACAAATTCGTAGTAAGGCTCGCATCCGAGAAGATGACTCCCGCCGACTTCGCTCAGCTGGCCACGGGGCACCTGCGGGCACGCGGGATGTCCAAAGAGATTCGCTACGACACCGGGCGATTCTGTCTCGTCGTCGAAGGCGCCGGAGGCCTCTGGCGCTTCTGTTTCCTGAAGCACGGCTTCAACGAATACAACGCTGCCCCGCTGCACGAGCGCGAGAAGGTGCTGCAGCGCCGCCTCTGGAGCCTGCTCGACAACGGCGCGATTCCGCCCCGCGAAGAAGTGCTCAAAGGCGTGCTGCCGCGGCTGCGCGAGCCCGTCTACCACGCCGTGCTCGAGCGCCAGCTGGCCGCCCAGGTCGACGACGTCGACGAGCGCGCGATGCTGCAGATTCCCTACCGGCACCTGAACGACGAGCTCGAAATCAACGCGGTGTTCGACCTGCCGACGTCGGCGATGGACGTGACGGCATCGCGGCTCAGCACCTGGAACATGGGTTTGCCGGACCTCGAGAAGCACGCGATCGCAAACCTGCGGCTGAAGTCGAAGGAAGCCTTCAAAGAGATTTCCCACGGGCTCTGGGCCTCGCCGTGGGGCGACGGGCACGACGCGGCGCGGCTGCTGCTCACCGAGGAAATCGCGAAGCTCAAAGTGAAGGGCGCGCACGTCGCGATGGTGCCCGCGGCGAGCGTGCTGATGGTTGCCGGCTCGGATGACCCCACCGCGCTGCTCGCGATGTCGGAAATCGCCCGCGACGCCGTGCAGGATCCGCGCGCCATCACCGGAGTCGCCTTCGAGCTCGGCCCCGACGGCTGGCACGCCTGGCTGCCGCCGCACGGCAGCCCCGCGTACGACAAGCTCTACTTCCTCGCGCTGCAGTCGCGCGCCAACGCGTACACCCAGCAGAAAGAGCTGCTCGACTCGTGGTTCGAGTACACGGGCGAAGCGCAGTTCGTCTCGCGCTTCTCTGCGTTTCGAACCGAAGGCGGCGAAATCTACACCTGCACCCCGTGGACGGAGAACGTCGACGGCCTGCTGCCCCGCACCGACCGCATCGACTTCGTGCGCCTCGTCGGTGAAAAAGAATCCAAGCCGAAGGTCTACCCCGCGCGCTTCGACATCGCGCTCGAGGTCGTCGGCCGCCTGATGTCCCGCACCGACGAACGCCCCGAGCGCTGGAAGACTCACGGCTTTCCCACCGAGGAAGAGCTTTTGGCGATGACGAAGAAGTCGGGCCTCGAAGTGTCGACGCTCACGGCGTAACGACTTTCAGGTTCTGCCCCAGCGCTTGCGCAACGCCGTGCGCCGCGGGCAGCAGCGTGTCGCGCACCTGTTCCCATTCGGCGTCGTCGCCCGACGCTTCCGGGCCGACCAGCGCCGCGTTGTCTGCGAGCTCGACCCGGATTTTCGCCCGTGACGACGTGCCGCGCTTCGGGTCGCGGTACACGGTCAGCGTGACGCCCGTCACTTCCGTGCGCGCGTGCTGCTCGAGCCGGACGAAGTAGTCGCCGAACCACGTCCGCGCCTCGGGGTAGCCCACCACCTGCGCGCCCGACACTTCCAGCCGCACGCCTTCCTTCATTCGTCGCACGCTGCGCACCAGGTTCAGCACGCCAAGCACGAAGATGAAGAGCAGCGCGAGCCCCACCGGCCACGCCGCCAGCTTGATGCCGAAGTGCGAATTCCAGCTGGCGGCGATGACGAAGGCGCCCAGCAGCAGCGGGCCGATGGGCACGACGATTCGCCGCATCAGCTCGGGCGCCAACCGCTGCTGCAATCGCAGCGGAGCCACCGATGCCACCGACCAGCCGCCCGGGAAGGCCTGCCCTTCCTTCAGCGGCTCGTCGCTCACGTGTCCAACGCTTCGATGCAGGTCCGCAGCACGGTGAGGCGGGCCATCTTCTTGTCGTTCGCCGGCACCACGTGCCACGGCGCATCGGGCCGGTGGGTGCGGTCGAGCATGTCTTGAATCGCCTCTTCGTAGTCGGGCCGGCGCTTGCGGTTTCGCCAGTCGTCCGGGCCAATCTTGAAGTTCTTGATGGGGTCCTTCTCGCGCGCCTTGAAGCGCACGAGCTGCTCGTCTTTGTCGATGTGCAGGAAGAACTTCAGCAGCACCACGCCGTCGTCCGTGTGCATGCGCTCGTACGCGTTGATTTCGTCGTACGCGCGCTGCCACGCGTCCTTGTTGCAATAGCCTTCGACGCGCTCGACCAGCACGCGGCCGTACCAGCTGCGGTCGAAGATGCAGAGCTCACCCTGCTCGGGCATGCGCATCGTGAAGCGCCAGAGGTAGTGGTGGCGCGCCTCGGCGTCTTTCGGGGCCGCAATCGGCCAGACCTTGTAGCCGCGGGGGTCCATCAACGCGGTGAGCCGCTTGATGGCTCCGCCTTTGCCGGCCGCGTCCCAGCCTTCGAAGGCGATGACGGCGCGGCGCTTCTCCATGAAGTAGCGAACCTGCAGCTCGTAGAGCTTGTCTTGCAGCTCTTCGAGCTCTTCCTCGTAGTCCTTCTTTTCGCCCTCGAACCTCTGCCCGGGGTCGATGTCGTCGAGCGCCAGCGTGCCCGGCGGGTGGACCTTGAACTCGTAGGCGGTGGGCGTCTCGTCGGAGAACCTGGATTTTTTCTTCTTGGCCATGGGTTGCACCAGTCTGGATCAAGCTTAGAAAGGGATCAGCCACTTCGTTCGTAGGAGCCCAAACGATGCATGTTCGCGACATCGACCGTTACTTCCGGGATGGCCAGGTTTCCCTGGCAAAGAAGGGCCTCGCCCTCGCGGCGGTCGCGTATGGCGTGATGCCGCTGGACGCGATTCCCGACGTGATTCCCTTGTTCGGCTGGCTCGACGACGTCGGCATCATCGCCGCCGTCACCGCCTACCTCTGGCGCGATGTGAAGAAGCACGCGACCGCGTTGACTGTTGGCAAGCCGCGATGAAGCGCGTTCGCGCTGTGCTGGTGACCGCCGCCGTGGCTTTGCTGCTGGTGCCCCGCGACGCCCACGCCTGAGGAATCTCGGCCCCGGTCGGTCCGACTGGGTTGGCGCAGAAGTGTC
>JAYUXE010001168.1:0-2917 GCA_043753165.1 Archangiaceae bacterium
TCTTTCCGATGAAGAACGGTTGACCATCGACGCGCACATCGACGGGTGTTCCAGCTGCCGCGAGCTGATTTCGATGGTGGCGAAGCTGGGTTGGTCGCAGACGGCCACTGGCCAGGGTCAGGTGCGAGGCGTCGGCGAAGTGCTGCCCCGCGGCACGAGGGTCGGCCCGTTCGAAATCGACAAGCCGTTGGATGCAGGCGGCATGGGGCTCGTCTACGCGGCGCACGACGCGCGGCTGCAGCGGCGCGTGGCGTTGAAGTGCGTCAGAGAGCAACGCGGCAGCTCTGACCAACTGCTCGAAGAAGCCAAGATGATGGCGCAGCTGTCGCACCCGAACGTCGTGCCCGTGTTCGACGTCATCGAAGCGCACGGGCAGATCTTCATCGCGATGGAGCTCGTCGTCGGCAGCAGCGTTCGCCAGTGGCTCGCGGCGAAACCGCGCACGTGGAAGCAGGTCGTCGATGTCTTCATCGCTGCAGGCGCCGGGCTCGCCGCCGCACATGCCGCCCGCATCGTTCATGGCGACGTGAAGCCCGCCAACATTCTCTTCGGCGATGACGGCCGCGTGCGCGTCACCGACTTCGGCCTCGCCCGCTTCGGCAGCGCGGTGACGCCCGACGCGCCGGGGCCACAGGGAACTCCGGCGTACATGTCTCCAGAACAGCGCGCGGGAAAAGCGTGCGACGTGCGCGGCGATCAGTATTCGTTCTGCGCCAGCCTTCAGGAAGCACTGCGCGAGGCGAACGCGCCGCGGGCCCTGCGACGAATTCTCGCGCGAGGTCTTTCGGTGGACCCGGCCGATCGTTTTCCTTCGATGTCGGCCTTGCTCATTCCACTCAAGGCGACGCGGAGCTCGCGGTGGTTGCTCATCGGAATCGCCGCTGCCGTCACGTTGGCCAGCGCGGCGCTCGCGTACGACACGGGCGGCCGGCGGGTCGAGACGACGATGTGCTCGGCCGCGGCGCCGAAGCTCACCAACCCCTGGAACCCCGAATCGCGAGCGCTGGTGCGCAGGTCTTTTCAATCGACGAAGCTCGTCTACGTACCGCAGACGCTCGAACGCATCGAAGCCAACCTCGACGCGTGGACGGGGTCGTTCGAGGCCGCTCGCAAGAACGCATGCGAGTCGGGCTGGTTCGATGACGCGACGCCGCTGGAAAATTTCTCGGCGCAGCTGGGGTGCCTGCAAGACCGCGCGCGTGAAGTCCGGGCGGTGGTGAGCCAGTTCCGCGATGCCGACGCGACGGTGGTGTTGAACGCGATCGCCGCGACGGAACAGCTGACTCCGGTTTCGGCGTGTGCGGCGGCGGCGCCGGCGCAAGGGGTCACTCCGGATTCGCCGGAAATCCTGGCGCTTCGTGACGAGCTGGCGCGTGCGCACGTGCTCGTCGACTCGGGAAAATTTCGTGAGGCGCTGCCGCTGAGCACGAAGCTCGCCCAGGACGCCGAGGCGCTGAAGGATCCAGGCATGCTCGCCGCCGCGCTCGTTTCCCTCGGCATCAACCAGGCGCGCGTCGCCGACTACGAGAAGGCCAACGCGACGCTGATGCGCGGGCTGCGGCTCGCCGAGACGGCGCAAGACGACCGCACCCGTGCCCAGGCGTGGGTCAGCCTCGTGCAAATCGAGTACTGGCGAGGCCGGTACGAGCAGGCCGTGTTCCTCGAATCCCCCGCGCTCGGGGCGGCCGAACGCGCCGGCGACATCTGGATCAAGACCGAGATTCTGCTGATGCTGGGTGGCTCGTTGAGCCAGCTCGGCCGCGCAGAGAAAGCCCAGCCGATGTTCGAAGAAGCCGTCGCGCTGCGCAGGAAGCTGTACGGAGAGAAAGACCGCCGGCTCGCGTTTGCGCTCTCGAGCCTCGGCAACGCCTACTCGATGTCGGGGGACCTCGCGCGCGGCACCGTGGCGCACCGGCAGGCGATGGAGGCCGGCGAGGCGGCGCTGGGCGCGTCGCACCCGAACGTCGGCATCCTCCACAACAACCTCGGCGACGACTACCTGTATGGGCTCGAGCCCGCGCTGGCGATTGCCGAGCTCGAGAAGGGCGTCGCGATCATCGAAGCCGTGAACGGGCCGGCGCACCGCGATGTCGCCGTCGGGCTCACGTCCCTCGGCTTCGCGCAGCGCGATGCGGGTGAGAAGGAAAAGGCAGCGAAGACGTTCGAACGCGCAGAAGAAATCTGGCGCACGCAGTACCCCCAGCATCCCGTTCGCGCGCAGGCGCTGCTCGGCAAGTACCTGACCTCGGCCTCGCCTTCGATTGCAGACCTCGAGACGGCGCTGCCTCTGAGCCAGCGGCTGCCTCCGTTCGAGAAGGCGCGCATTCAGCTGGCGCTCGGCATGGCGACCCCGGGGGCAAAGGGTGCGGCGCTGGTGAAGTCGGCGATCGAGGGGCTCTCGACGAGCACCCTGCCGCTGATTCAGCGCGAGCTCGCGGTGGCGAAAGCGTGGCAGCGATGAGCGCCGCGCGGTTGGCCGTCGAAGCGCTGGCGGCGCTGGGCATTCGGATTCCAGTCGAGCCGTTCGAGAAAGAGCTCGCGCGGCGCAGCGCAGCGGTAAAGGGCGAGCTTCATGTCGATGGCCTCGCGCTCGCGTGGGCGTGCGCGCAGAAGAACGAGGCGGCGATTGGCCACTTCGAGCGCACGTACTTCGCGCAGGCGAAGCGGGCGCTGAAGAAGATGAAGCTCAGCCAGACACTGACCGACGACGTGCTGGGCTGGATGCGGTTCGAGCTGTTCGCGCGGCCCGGCCCGTTGGTGATGACCTATTCGGGTCGAGGCGATCTCGGCAGCTGGGTGCGCGCGATCGCGGTGCACGAAGCACTGAAGCGGGCGCGGAAAGAACGGCGCGACGTCACGCCCGATGAAGCGGCCGAGCTGCCGATGCCCGACGTCGAGCTCTCAGCGATGCGCGGCG
>JAYUXE010001169.1:0-6877 GCA_043753165.1 Archangiaceae bacterium
CGTACGAGCTCGGCGAGATGGCGTCAAACTCGGAAGACACCGTCATCACCCTGAAGTTCAAGAGCGCGCCGAAGCCGCCCGAGCCGCTGTATGACCACTTGCTGGTCACGTGCGACGAAGGCGAGACCAGGTTCCTGTTCGCCAATCCCCGCAGTCCCGGCACGCTCAAGGGCTACGCCGAAGACAAGGGCAGCGGCCGCGTCGACATTCACAACACGGGCGACGTCACGTGGCAGCGCTGCGACGTGCGCAAGCCCGACCGCACGCACTACATCATGGCGAAGCTGAAGCCGCGCGACAGCGAGACGATTCGCTCGGGCGCGTTCATCGCCGACGCCGCCAACAAGCCGCCCGACGCGACCGAGCTCGCGCTGAAGTGCAAGCAGGGCCTGATGCGCATCTCGCTCAAATAGGCCGGGTTGGACTAAGTCGGGTCGGATGAAAGTCCGACTCGCTGTCGTTGCCGCCATCGCCGCGCTGTGGGCCGGTTGCCAGTGCGGCACCGTGGATCCGTGTGAAGCGCTTCGCTGCAAGTCCCCGCTGGTCTGCGACGCGAACCTCGGCAAGTGCGTCGGCAACAGCGGCTCGACCGGCGGAGGATCTGGCGGGTCGGGCGGGTCGGGCGGAGCGGGCGGTTCGACGATGTCAGCCGGCGGTGGAACCGGCACCGGCGGTGGCGTGGCTGCGGCGGTGTGCACGCCGGCCTGTATCGGTGCGCAGGTCTGTGACGCGGCCACGAACCTCTGTCGAATCTGTACCGCCACCGAAGGGTGCTCAGGCGCGCAGCCCGTCTGCGACACCGCCGGCAATGCAGGGCAGGGCCGCTGCGTCGCATGCACCGCGACCAGCTGCAAAGCGCCGACGCCGTTCTGCGATCAGGCCGTTCAGCCCAGCGGCGCCTGCGTCGGCTGCCGCAACTTTCTCGACTGCCCGACGTTCGGCACCACTTGCGATCTCGCGACGCACACCTGCGTGAAGGAAGACGCGGGCAGCGGCGGCACCGGTGGCGGCAACGGGAATACCTTCGACGCGGGGCCGGGCACGGTCGTGGTCTGGGACGACGCGGGCATGGGCGCGCATTGCCTGCCGCTCTCAGGTAACCCCCAGACGTGCACCAACGAATGTCCGCGCGGCTTCATCTGCGTCGGAGGCATCTGTGAGCTGCGCGGATCTGGCGGGCCTGTGCAGGTCACGCTGCGGTTCCCCGTCTCGGAAGATCTCGATCTTCACGTGCTCGAGCCCGTCGACGGAGGCACCTGCGAAATCTGGTACGGCAACCCGAACTTTGACGCCGGCCCGCCGCCGATTCCGCTGCCGTTCCCCATCCCCATGCCCGCATCCTGCGGAGCGCTGGGCTGGCTCGACCTCGACTCCAACGCCGCCTGTAACCTCGACAACGTCAACGTCGAGAACGTCATCTACCCGCCCAGCAAACCGGCCACGCTCGGCGCGTACAAAGTTCGCGTCGACTACTACCAGAACTGCTCGGCCACCCAGCCCGTGAAGTACGAGGTCGAGGTTCGCGCCGCTGGCCAGGCCCGCTACTACTGCGGCAGCTTCCTTCCGAGCCAGGCCGACAACGGCAGCGCGAACTCGGGCCGCGACATCACCACCTTCATCCTCAAGTAGTTCACCCTGCGGAACCTGTGCGCGCCCTGCGCTGTCCGTACGACAGCGGGGCCGGACGGAATTTCCAAAACACAGCAAGGGGTGGTTCATGGCAGTGCTCCGGGTGGCACACGTCTGGGGCGATCGTGTGCTCGAGAAAGTCCGACAAACCGCTGACGGCGAAGAAGGCGGGTCTGTTCGAGGCGCTCGAAGGGCTGAAAGGCGTGAAGGGTCTCTTCGAGCCCGGAGGAATCGGGCCCGGCCTTCAAGCCGCGCTCGACAAGCTGGGAGGCGACCAGCGCGTGGGGCAGATGAACGGGATGACGATGGGTCCGCGCGGCAATGGGCCCGGCGACGGAAACGGTCTCGGCCTCGGTGGCGACGGCCTCACCGCCCGACCGCGCGGCATCGGCGGGCCGGAGCGAAATCTCGGCAAGAAGCTGGAAGCCGCCGGCCCGTGCTGTGCGGCGACGAAGATCAGCGACGGCCTCTCGAAAGATCTGATCGCGAAGGTCATCCGCCGGCACGCGTCCGAAGTGAAGCACTGCTACGAGCAGACGCTGCAGCAGAAGCCCGACCTCGCCGGAAAGATCGCGGTGTTGTTCGTGATCGACGCCACTGGAGCCGTCGTTCAGGCCGACGTCGCCGAGTCGACGATCGACGACGCCGCCGTCGAGGCTTGTGTGCTGAGCCGCGTGCGCCGCTGGAAGTTCCCCGAGCCCCAGGGCGGGGGCATCGTCAGCGTCAACCATCCGTGGTTCTTCAAGCCGGCGGGCACCGAGGACTGAGGGTCGACTCGCACGCGAAGGCTGGGTTACAGCGCGCAGCATGTTCGTTCTGCTCGTCACGGCTTCGTTGCTCGCGGCCCCGGTCGCCAACGTCGCCCCTGTGATGGCCACCCCGGGCGGCCACCTCGCGCTCGCGCAGGGCATTCTTTCCGGCCCGAACAGCGGCGACCTGGTGCAGGTGGCGCGCTCGTTCGCGATCGCCCACCGCGCCGAGCTCGGCCTGCCAATCACCTCGACGCTCGGCGCGCCGCAGACCTTTTCGACCCGCTTCGGCGGCTCGGTTCATCTTCCGCAGCTCGTCGACGGCCTCGAAGTCGACGGCGGCAAAGTCGTCATCACGTTCGACCTGCAGGGCCGCATCGTGCGCGTCGCGTCCAGCGTGCGCGCGTACACCGTGTCGAAGATCGCGTGGAGCTTCACCGGCCCGCAGGCGCTTCGCATCGCCGCGAACGAAATCGAACGCGCTACGACGCGCCGGTGCTGTGGCACGAGTTCGGCCACGGGGCGATCTACTCGACCGCCAACTGGGGCCGCTTCGTCGAGATCGATGCCCGGTCGGCCAACGACGAGACGTCGGCGCTGCACGAAGGGGTCGCCGACGTGATCGCGTTCATGCTCGGCAACGAGCCGGAGATCGGTAGGTACATCGGGCCGCGCTCGGCCTTCGCCAACGCCGCGCTGCGCAACGCGAACAACACCTTCAAGTGTCCCGATGTCCTCTGGGGCGAATCCCACCAGGACAGCCAGCACTTCGCGGGTGCGATCTGGCAGGCCCGTTCGACGATCTTCCAGGGCACCGATGAGGGCCACACGTTCGACGCGGCTTTCTATGCGGCGCTCGTCTCCTTCCCGCCGAACATCAGCTTCGAAAAGGCGGCGGCGATCATCTCGCACTCCGTCGGCCTCGCTTTCCCGTCGTTGCCTTTGGCGCAGGGGCAGATGAAGCAGGTGTTCGATGCGCGCGGCGTTTCGTCGTGCTCGAAGGTGCTCGACGTCACCGACACTCCGGCGCCGCGCAAGGCGTACATCATTCCCGGAACCACGTTCGCCGACCTCGCACCCGATTCCCCCGTGCCCGGCCCCTACCAGATGAAGGTCCGCGTCCCCAACGGAGCCAGGAGCCTCACCGTCAGCGGCCCGTACTTCAGTGGTGGCATGACGGTTCGCGTGGGCATCGTGGCCAAGGCGAACGCGCCGATCACTTTCACCCGCGGCGCCAACAGGACGCTGCTCAACGACGCAGACAAGATGGTCGTCCCGACCGTCAGCGCTGGGACGATGAAGGGCACGGTGATGATCGACGTGCCGTGTGGGGGCGAGCTCTTCTTCACCGTGACCAACACCAGCCCGCGGGATCGCCAGCTGCAGGACCTCGCGTTCAGCTTCACGCCTGCCGACAGCTGCGCGGTCGTGCCGGACGCTGGCGCCCCCGACGCAGGGCAGATGACGATTCCCGACAGCGGCGTCATCGCCGTCCCCACGGGCGACGCGGGAAATCCGGGGCCCAGGGCGATCATCCTCGACGCCGCGAACGACCGCCTCGGCGCCGTCGCAGGGAAGACCGGCTGCGGCTGCACCGGCGGCGTCGGCGGGTTCTTCTGGCTCGTGCTGCTCGCCGTCCCTCTGTTGCTGCGTCGTCGCCGCAATTGAACGACGAGGACGTCTGGCGTTCGGAAAGCGATGCTCCCCGGCCGGCGAAGCTGGGGCTGGCGGGCGATCGCCTCAACGCTCCGGCGGCGCTGAAGCGCGTGAAGGGTGAGCACCTGCTGTACGAGGGTGACTTTCGCAACGCGAAGCAGCTGCTGCAGGCGATGGGTCGCAGGCTCGATGGCGGCCGTAAGCCACAAGGCCGGACGCCGCTCGAGCTGTTCCGGGCAGAACGTGCGGCCCGGCTGCGCGAGCACGAGACGTTGTCGCGCATCGTGGTGAAGCTCGACGCTGCCTACGCGTTGCCGGGTCTGAAGAACGCGCCCGATGTCGCGGACGCGTGCCGCGCGTTGTGGGGGCCGGCGACGGGGTCGACGCTGGTTCCGTTGAAGGCGCTGATCGGAATGCTCGGCGCCGCCGAGTGGCAGCGCAAAGGCCTCGAGGTGAAGGGCCTGAAGAAGAGGCTGCATCCGCACTACGGCGTGTTTTCCCCCACGCGGTCCGAGTACCTCGACCTCGTGCGCAACGCGCCCGACGTGACGGGCAAGCGTGTGTTCGACCTCGGCACCGGCACCGGGGTGCTTTCGTTTCTGCTGCTCGAGAAAGGGGCCGCCCACGCCACTGGCACCGACGTCGACCCGCGCAGCGTCGCGTGTGCGCGCGAGAACGCCCAGGCGATGGGCTACGGCGCGCGTTTCGAAGCCGTGGAAGGTCGCCTCTTCCCCGACGGAAAGGCCGACCTCGTCATCAGCAACCCGCCGTGGATTCCCGAGCCGCCGAAGAACCGCCTCGACCGGGCCGTCTTCGACGAGGACAGTGCATTTCTTCATGGCCTGCTGGGCGGGCTCACGGCGCATCTGGAGCCGGGCGGGGAAGGGTGGCTTCTGTTGTCGAACCTCGCCGAGCTGTTGGGTCTGCGTGCGCCTGGCGCGCTGCAGCAGGCGATCGCGAAGGCAGGCTTGAAGGTCTCGTGGTCGACGTCGACGCCTGCGCGCCACCCGAAGGTGAAGGACGCGAAAGATCCCCTGCACGTGGCGCGTTCGAAGGAAGTCACGACACTGTTCGCCATCACTGGCGTGTAACGGCACGAACGGACCCCCTCGGCTTGGGGTGGCTTCTGGGGTAGACCGGCCGGACTTGATTTCGACCAACACGACCTCGCGTTACCTTCCACACGGCCCGTTCTTCAACGAGCTCCGCAAGCGCGTGGACGCGCACTTCATGGCATCCGGAAGGGCGGCCAACGAGACGCCGCCGGGCATGTTCCTGAAGACGGCGGTGATCCTCGCGTGGTGGGTCGGGTCGTGGGCAGTGATGGTCTTCGTCGCGTCGAACTGGTGGCAGTCGGCGCTGGCGTGCATCTCGCTGGGCCTTGCGATGGCAGGCATCGGCTTCAGCATCCAGCACGACGGCGGTCACACCGCGTACTCGAAGTCGAAGTGGATCAACCAGGCGATGGCGTTCACGCTCGACCTGCTCGGCGGCAGCTCGTACATCTGGCACTGGAAGCACAACGTCGCGCACCACAGCAACCCGAACATCACGGGCCTCGACTCGGACATCGACATCCGGCCGTTGGCGCGCATGTCGCCCGAGCAGGAGCACCGTGTCGGCCACCGGTTCCAGCACTTCTACATCTGGGGCCTGTATTCGTTTCTCGCGGTGAAGTGGCACTTCTGGGACGACTACCAGAACCTCGTGAAGGGCCGCGTCGGCAACCAGTTTTTCCCCTTCCCGAAGGGCTGGACGCTGGTGAAGCTCGTCTCTGGCAAGATCCTCTTCTACACGTGGGGTTTCGTCATCCCGGCGATGTTCCTGCCGATCTGGCAAGTGCTCCTTTGCTACGCGCTCTGGTCGGCGACGCTCAGCCTCACGCTCGCCGTCACGTTCCAGCTCGCACACTGCGTCGAAGGCACCCAGTGGCCGAAGCTCGAGCCCAGCGCCGATTCGAAGATCGAGTGGGCGGTGCACCAGGTCGTCACCTCGGCCAACTTCGGCCTCGGGAACCCGTTCATCACCTGGTATGTCGGCGGCCTCAACTACCAGATCGAGCACCACCTCTTCCCGCGCATCTGCTCGTACCGGCTGCCGGAGATCGCTCCGATCGTTCAGCGCCTGTGCGCCGAGCAGGGCATCCCCTACACGATCAACACGTCCACCTTCGACGCGATCGCCTCGCACGCCCGCTGGATGCGTGAGCTCGGCCAGAAGGCCGCCTAGTAGACCAGCGCTCGGCGCGCGCCCGGCGTCGTCGCCGCGAAGCGCTCAACGGTCCCCGGGGGCAGACGGCTGCCGCAACACCCTTTTTCAAACTGCGCGTTAGCCCTGCGATTCTATTAAGGCTTGGGCGCATCAAAAAACAGTAAGTCGCGCTTCCCGTCCCCCGCCCGTTGGCTCGCACTCCTTTCCGAGCTCATTGGCCACGCATCCGGTGTTCGGCTTCGACGAGTTTCTTGCCGCCCACGCAGCGTCGGGGCCAGCCCGCAAGACGACGGACGGCATCCTCCAGTGCTCCGTGGAACCGGCCGCCTGCTGAACGCTCAAGCGCAGAGGAAGCGGACCTATGGTGCTCGCAAGCCGCTCTTGAACGACGCGGTGATCGGCTCCGGCCGGCCGCTGGCTCGCAACCGTGCTCAGGGGGAGCCCTGCGTCGGGGCGCTGTGGACGGAATGCACCAAAGGAAACGGCCCGCTCCTTTGAAGAGGAGCGAGCCGCTTTACAGAGAGAAGTGGTTAAACTTCAGCTCACCGGACGGACGTTCGCCGCCTGGAGGCCCTTGGGGCCCTTGTTGACGTCGAACTCCACCTTCTGGCCTTCGGCCAGGGTGCGGAATC
>JAYUXE010001170.1:0-14790 GCA_043753165.1 Archangiaceae bacterium
GCCCAGGTGGTGATCGATCAATTCATCGTCGCGAGCGAGGACAAGTGGAACCGGTTGTCAGGTCTGACTCTGCTACTGCCCCACGGCTACGAAGGTGCGGGGCCTGAGCATTCGAGCGCGCGGCTCGAACGGTTTCTCGAGATGGCCGCCGAGGACAACATTCAGGTCTGCTACCCAACGAACTCGGCGCAGATTTTCCACCTCCTTCGACGCCAGATTGAACGACCCATTCGCAAACCGCTTGTGGTGATGACACCCAAGAGCCTGTTGCGCCGCGACGTCGCGGCCGCGCCGTTGTCCGACTTCACGAGCGGCACCTTCAAGCGCGTCATCGGCGAGACCAACCCAGCAGTCGACTTGAAGAAGGCGACTCAACTGATTTTGTGCTCCGGCAAGGTGTTCTTCGACCTTCGTGAGGCGCGCGAGGCAGCGAAAGAGACGAGCGTCGCAATCGTCAGGGTCGAACAGCTCTTCCCGCTGCCGACCCCCGAGCTTGTCCAGATTCTGAAATCGATGCCGAAGCTCAATGACGTGCGCTGGGTTCAGGAAGAGCCGCGCAACGCCGGGGCCTGGCACGCGATGATCGAGCCCCTGACGAAACTGCTCGAAGAGAGCGTGCCAAAGGTGAAGCTGCGCTACGTCGGCCGCCCCGAAAGCGCGAGCCCGGCCACTGGCTACATGAAGGCCTCCGAGTACGAGCAGAAAGTGCTTGTCGAAGAAGCATTGGCAAAGAGCTAGAGCACCCACGCCTCGGAAATCGTCCGGGGCTAGACGAGGAAAACAATGTCCGTCGAACTGAAGGTCCCGCAGCTGGGCGAGTCGATCACCGAGGCGGTGGTCGGCAAGTGGCACAAGAAGATTGGTGATTCCGTGAAGGTCGACGAGCCCGTCGTGGTGCTCGAGACCGACAAGGTCACCATCGACGTGCAGGCACCTTCGGCCGGAGCCATCGACGCGATCACCTTCAAGGAAGGCTCGAAGGTGAAGATTGGCGACACCCTCGGCAGCATCAACCCGTCGGCCGCGGGCGCTGCTGCGGCTCCGGCTGCCGAAAAGCCCGCGGAAGCCGCGAAGGCCGAAGCGCCGAAGCCCGCCGCCGCCGAAGAGAAGCCCCAGAAGCTCTCGACGCCGGTGGCGCGCGCGATTGCGGCCGACAAAGGCATCGACACCGGCAGCATCCAGGGCAGCGGCACGAACGGCCGCGTGATGAAGGGCGACGTCGTCAAAGCCCAGGCTCCGGCTCCGGCTCCGGCCCCTTCCGTTCCGACGACGACGCGCACGCCCGGCTCGCGAGAAGAGCGCGTCGCGATGACGCCGCTGCGCAAACGCGTCGCCGAACGCCTCATTCAGGCGCAGAACAACGCCGCGATTCTCACCACCTTCAACGAGCTCGACATGAGCGCGGTGATGGGGCTTCGCAAGACGTACAACGAGAAGTTCGAGAAGAAGCACGGCATCAAGCTGGGCTTCATGAGCCTCTTCGTGCGCGCGGCGATCGAAGCGCTCAAGCAGTTCCCCGCGGTCAACGCGAGCATCGACGGCGACGAAGTCGTCTTCCACCATTTCTACGACATCGGGGTCGCCGTCTCAGGCAGCCGCGGCCTCGTCGTCCCCGTCGTTCGCGACGCCGACCAGAAGTCGCTTGCCGAGCTCGAGAAGTCGATTGCCGAGCTCGGAGTGAAGGCGAAGAGCGACAAGCTCGCGCTCAGCGATCTGCAGGGCGGCACCTTCACCATCAGCAACGGCGGAATCTTCGGCTCGATGATGTCGACCCCGATTCTCAACCCGCCGCAGACGGGCATCCTGGGCATGCACAACATCGTCGACCGCGCCGTCGTCCGGGACGGAGAGATTGTCATCCGGCCGATGATGTACCTCGCGCTCTCGTACGACCACCGCCTCATCGACGGCCGCGAAGCGGTGCAGTTCCTCGTGCGCATCAAGGAATGCCTCGAGGCGCCCGAACGGATCCTGCTCGAGATTTAGTTCCCCATCAGCTCTTTCATCAGCGCGTCGTCTTCCTCCGACGCGCCCGCATCCACCGACTCGTAGCGCTGCTTGTCTTCGTCCGAGCACGCGTGCGGATGCGTCGCGTCCAGCTGCACGCACTCGAGCACCCACGCCTCGCGCGGCGGCTCGCCCCGCTTCTCGGCCTGTGCGCGCGCCAAATCGATGTCGCCCTGCACCAGCGCCGTCGACAGCCACGGCAATGCCATCACCAGTGCGAGCGAGACGGCGAGCAACCCGACGAACGGCATCACCGCGCGGTACAGCGACGCGACGGGCTGCTGAAAACGGAAGGACGCGATGAAGAGGTTGAGCCCCAACGGCGGCGCCGAGAACGCGAGCTCGAGGTTCAAAATCACCATCATCGCGAGGTGAAACGGCTGCAGCCCGAAGCGCGCGGCGAACGGCAGCACCAGCGGCACCGCGACCAGAATCGCCGAGAACCCGTCCATCAACATTCCGACCACGAGCAGGAAGACGTTCAGCACGATCAAGAACTGCCAGCGTTCCGTCAGCCCGATTCGCGCCAGCGCCTCGAGCACGTGGCCCGGCACCTGGTGATCGATGACGTAGTTCATCAATGCGTTCGCCATCATCAGAATGAGGACGACCGCGCCCGACAGCGCCATCGACGACTTCAAGATCCGCGGCAGATCCTTTCGCGTCAGGTCCTTGTGAACGAAGAGCGCGACGCCGAGCGTGTACAGGGCTCCGAGGGCAGCAGACTCGTCGAGCGTGGCGAGCGACAACGACAGCGAGCCGAGCAGCAGCACCGGCAAGCCAAGCTCCCACTTCACGTCCCACAGCGCGGCCGCCATCACGCGCGCGTTCGCCGGCTCGAGCGGCACCTTCGCCTTGTGCCCGACCCACACCGCGTAGCCACCGAGCAGCAGCATCACGAGCAGGCCCGGCAATACGCCCGCTTTGAACATCGTCATGAAGTCGAGGCCCGCGACGAGGCCGTAGACGAGAATCGGCAGCGACGGCGGGAACAGCAGCCCCAGCGAGCCGCCCGTCGTCACCAGCCCGATTGAAAATTTTTCCGGGTAGCCCTGCTTGAGCAACGCGGGCAGCAGCAGGCCGCCGATCGCGACGATGGTGACGCCCGAGCCGCCCGTGAGCGTGGTGAAGAAGGCGCTGGCGACGAGACAGACGATCGCGAGCCCGCCCGGCATCCAGCCGAGCAACGCTTGAGCGGCCGCAACGATGCGCTTCGGCGCCTGCGACTCGGCCAGCACGTAGCCGAGGAAGATGAACAGCGGCACCGTCACCAGCACCGGCGAGCCCGCGAACTGTTCGTCGAGGACCTTCGGCGCCAGGCGGCTCAGCGGCGCGCCGTCCCACAGCCAGGCGAGCTCGGCCGCGCCTGCCATCACCGCGAACAACGGAATGCCGAGCATCGCTGCCAGCGCGACGATGCCACCGACGGGGCCGGCCCCGAGCGCGCCTGCGCCCGTGACGCCACCCAAAGCGACCCAGCCTGGCCAGCGGCGCGTCACCAAAACGCTCACGCGACCTTTTCCTCGCTGGGCGCGCCGCGCAGGCACCACAACAACATCCGAAGCCCGATCATCAGCAGCCCGAAGGGAACGAGCAGATTGAGCCCGCGAACGAGGAAGCCCTGCGGCACGACGCCGCGCATCGCGATCAGGGGCGTGCGATTCACGTCCGTGTCGTCATGCATCCCCTCGCCGAAGCGAGGCTCACCATCGACGCGCGCGTTCCATTCGGCCGGCGTCAGCGACGTGTCCCACCGCGTGCCCGTGAGCACCCTGCCCGCGACGGTGAAGTCGAGCGCCAGCTGCTGCCGCGCGACGAACGCCTGCTGGCCAAGCCCGTCAACCAACGGAGCGACCACCGACTCGCGCGCCTTGAACCCGTCCTTCGCGATGAAGTCGGTGAAGCCCCACGCCGCGGCAAAGCACACGATCGCTGCGACGACACCGCCGAGAATCGACAGCGGCACCTTGAGCCGGGTCCCGAGCGCGCGAGAGACCACGTCGATCGTCACGTGCCGCCCCGATGCCGTCGCCAGCGACCCGCCCAGCAGCGCAAGCCACAACGTCAGCCGCGTCCCGACGCCGCGCAAGCCACCCGCGAGCGTCAAGGTCGACCCGTCCTGCAGCCAGCCCAGCAGGTTCGAGAAGTAGGCGACGCCGACCTCCCGCCACGCAAACGCCGAGACGGCCCCGAGCGCGATCGCGGCGAACGTGACGGGCCGGCGCTTCGACAGCGTCCACGCCAAGACGCCCAACACCAACGCGCCGAGCGCGGCACGAAACGGCACCGACGGCTGCGCGAGCCCCTTGAGCAAGACCCACGCGGTGAGCGCAGACACCAGCGCTGCGATCGCAACGCCGCACAACAGAAGCTCGAGCCGCGTCCACCTAGCGTCCAGCCGGGCGAGCACGAAGTTAACGAACCGAGTCTTCGATCTGCTTCACGACGTCGGCCGAGTAGGTGCCCTTCGCCATCCGTGCGCGCGCCTCGGCAAACACCTTCGCCCACGCCGCACGTTCGGCCGCGGTCGGCTCGTTCACCGTCATCTTCTTCTTCGCCCGTTCGAGCGCCGTCACGTCTTCCGCGCGAATCTTGTCCGTCAGCGCCTTGCCCACCACCTTCCCCGTCTCGAGCATCACCTGCCGCTGCTCGGGCTTGAGCGCGTCGAGCTTCGCTTTCGAGAACACGATGCCGCCGATGTTCGGAGCGATGACCATCAAGTTGAGGTGGTCCAACCGGCTGCTCCACTGCAGCTGTTCTGCGGCCAGCGGCGACACGCTCATCAGATTCACATTCCCCGTCGACAGCTCGGGCATCGCTTCCGGCACGCTGGTCGGCACCGTGGTGACGCCGCCAATCACCTGAAACACCGGCGGCAGGTTCGGATCTTCCTTCCACACCCACGGCCGCTTGCCCTTCACGCTGTCAGGCCCGGTTACCGCAAAGCCCTTCGACATCAGCCGGTCGAGCCCGACGTCGCCCCACCCGACCAGCTCGAAGCCTGCTTCACGAAACGCCTTCTCGAACCGCGGCCGCAAGAGCTCGCGCGCCTTGTCGAGCTGCGCCCAATCGTTGAACACGCCGGGCATCTGAAGCGCGTTGACGTCGTTGTGGACGATTCCGAGGCCGACCGCGGTGACGACGGCTCCGTCGAGCTGCCCCGTCTTCAGCTTGCTCATCTGCGCGGGCTCGTCGCCCTGGGTCGCGTTCCAGAAGAACTCGAGCTCGACCTCGCCCTTCGTCTTCTCTTTCACCGCCTTTGCCCAGACGCGCAGCACCTGGCCCCACGGCGACTCGCGCGGAACCAGCGACCCGACCTTCAGCGTCGTCGCAGCCGCCTCCGCCCCGAAAGCCACCAACACCAACGCCAGCATCGTCTTCTTCATGGAGCACCCCCGAACCCACACCGCTTCAAGCGCGGCGCCTGCAGGTACCGCTTCGCCTTTCGCCCCGCGATCGTGTTCTCGAGCCGCTGCGCCGGCAGCACGTCACCGGCATCGAGAATTTCCTGCAGCAGCCGTCGATACGCCGCCTCGTCGTGGGCCTGGCACGCCCAGTTCTGGGCGTAGAGCAGCTGCGTGGTCAGCGCCTTGCGGCCGGAAATGGCCAGCGACTTCTCGAACAAGTCCTTCGCCTGGGCCAGCTCTGCGTCGGGCGATCGCGCGTGGTAGGCGCCCAGCGTCGCGTAGCCGAGCCCGTACGCGAACGAAGGATTCAGCTCGACGCTGCGTTCCATCAGCGCCACGCCTACGTAGAGCTCGGCGACGACTTCAGGCTTCTCGGCTGCGACGCTTCCGCGGCTCAACCACGCTGCGCCGAGCCAGAGCAGCGCCTCGGCGTCGTCGTGGCCCTTCAGGTACGCGGCGATGGTCTCGTGGTTCTTCTGCGCCGCGACGAAGCCCGGCTTGCGCTGCTCGAGCAGCATCGTCCCGAAGCGAATCGCGCGGTCGTACGCGTCTTTCGCGCGCGTGGCCTGCGTCGCTTCGGCATCGTCGTCGCCGCGGTCGTACGCCTGTTCCCACTCGTCTTCGATGAACGCGCCACCGAACCCCGTCCACGCCTGCAGCAGCAGGAACATCGCGTCCTCGTTGTCGGGGGCCAGCTGCTGCATGCCTTCGATCTGCACCAGGCTCGACCCCGCGGCGATCTTCGCCACCTCGAGGTCCGACAGCGTGTCGAATGCACCCGACGCATCCCGCGTCGACTTGATGGTGCCGTCGAGGATCATCCGGTCGATGCAGCCGGTCGCTGCGAACGCGAGCAAAACGAAGAGGCAAAGGCGCATGGCGGTCGAGCACCCTATACTCCGCGCCACAAAAATGAAGCCCGCGATCCTTTCACTCGTCCTCCTGATCACGGCCTGCTCGGGAAGCGGCACTTCGACTCCCTGCACCGCCGGCACCGCGCCGACTTGTCAGGGCACGGACCTCACGGTCTGCGACAACGGGAAGACGCGCACCGTCACCTGCAAAGGCCCGATGGGCTGCACCGGCAACAAGTGCGACAGCTCGACGCACACGCTGGGTGAAGGTTGCTCGGGCAGCGCGTCGCAGTGCGACTTCACCGTCGGCACCCGCGCGCTCTCGTGCGTCTCGGGCCAGCTTCGCCAGTTCCGTTCGTGCAGCGGCCCGCGCCAGTGCTTCGTCGAGAACGGCATCGTCGGCTGCGACGTCACCCTCGGCGACGCGTGCCCCGCTGCGTACGAAGCCAGCTACTTCTGCGATTCCGTCGACATGCAGCAGGTCTTGAAGTGCACCGACGGCGGCATCGTGAAGTACTCGACCTGCGCCGGAACGAAGAACTGCGCCCCCGGCGACGGCGGCCTCATTTGCCAGTGAGCTTCGTCCACAGCGCCGTCTGATCGCCCTCGTAGATCAGCTTCTCGCCCTGTTTGAACTCGAACCCGTAGCGCGCGAGAATTTTCTCGGCGCCTTTGCGCGCGTGCGTCGACCAGCCTTTCAGAATCAGCGGCTCGCCCATCGAGGCCAGGTTGTGGAAACGCGCCGAATGGATTCGCACCCCGTACCCAACCCAGCCTTCCGTGTGGCGCAGACCCAGCACGTAGTAGGCGTGAACGAAGCCCACCATGCCCGTCATGTGCACCATCAGCCCGCCCGACACGTGCGCGGGGTGAAGCAACGGGTGGTTCTTCTGCTCGCGCGTCAGGGGCAGCCCCTGATGCGACGGCATCCGCACCTTCACCATCGACTGGTCGACATTCACCTCGAGCACTTCATCGATCAACAAACCGCCCGGCCCATACGGGCAGTCGGCCACGAACGCGGGGTCGAGCATTTTTTTTAGAGCGTGTCCTTGAAGTACCGCGCAATCCATTCCCACTGGCGTTCCATCACCAACGGCTCGGGCACCATGTGCGTGAAGTTCGCGAGTGGAAGAACGCTGTGCTGCTTCCCCGCGCGAAACAGCGCGTCCGACAACTTCAGCGTGTGGAAGAAGTAGACGTTGTCGTCCGCGGTGCCGTGCATGAAGAGAATCGGCCGCGTTGCCCTTGGCACGTACGTCAGCAGGTTGCTCACGTCGTACGCCTTCTGCGCAGTCGGAGGCACGCCGAGAAAACGTTCGGTGTAGTGCGTGTCGTAGTCGAGCCAGTCGACGACGGGCGCCCCCGACACCGCCGACTTCACCGAGTCGCCATTTCGCATCGCCAGCAGCGCCGCCATGTAGCCGCCAAACGACCAGCCGTAGACGCCCACGCGCGTGAGGTCGGCCTCGGGCACTTCCCTGCCCAGCAGCTTCAACGCCGCCACCTGGTCATCTGCCGGCAGCGTCGCGAAGTCGTACTTGATCGCGCGTTCCCACTCGCGCCCGCGGTTCGGAGTTCCCCGCCCGTCGAACTTCACCACCAGAAATCCCTGATCCGCGAGCCACTGCAGCACCAGGTTCTCGCGAAGGCTGTACATCACCTCTTGATGCCCGGGCCCGCCGTACACGCTCAAGATGACGGGCAGCTTCGTGCCGGCCTTCAACGTCGCGGGCCGCAGAATCGTCGTCCAGAAGCCGGAATCGCCGCCCAGCTTCTTCACCTCGGCCCTGACCTTCAACGTGGGCTCGAGCGCAACCGACGGCAGCTCGCCAAGCTGCTTTCCGTCTACCGAGAAGACGGCCAGCTTCGGCATGCTCGACAGCGACGTGAGGCGCGCGACGACGCTCTTGAAATCCGGCGACAGCACCGCCACCTCGTTGCTGTTGTCGTCGGCGAACAGCTTCACGCGCTCGGGGTTGCCGCCCGCCTTCACCTTGAAGATGTGCGTCTCGACCGGGTTCTTTCCGCCGAGGAACCAGAGCTCTTTCTTCGCCTCGTCGTAGCCGACGAGCTCAGAGAAGCCGCCTTCGGGACGCGCGGCCGCTCCGTAGCGCGCGGCAACCTTCACCCAGGTCGAGCTCGCCGTGCCGTCGGCGTTTCGCA
Organism: Archangiaceae bacterium; assembly: GCA_043753165.1. Lineage (GTDB taxonomy): Bacteria > Myxococcota > Myxococcia > Myxococcales > Myxococcaceae > JAGSPQ01. Next base: position 8,435 of record JAYUXE010001170.1, read on the forward strand.
GCTCGACCTCGGGGCCGCCGTTCTTTTCCGTCATCCAGAAGAAGCCCGAGCCGTCTGGCAGCCAGTGCGGAAATTCCTGCGCGATGTTCAGCCACGCTGCGTCTTCTTCCGTCAGCAGCACCGTCGTCTTTCCCGTCTTCGCGTCGACGGCCAGTACCTGCTCTTTCGTCTGCTCGCGGTTCTGGACCACGAGCGTCATCGGCCCCACCTTCGGAACTTTCACGGTGGCGAGGTACGGAAACGCCGCGGTGTCCCACGCGATCTCAGTCACCTTTCCGCCTGCGACTGGCGTCATCAGCAGCTTCACCTTCGCGTTCGCCTTGCCCGGCCGCGGGTAGAAGAACCGTTCGGGCTGCGCTTCCGGGTGCATCGGGTCGGGAATGCCGAACTGTTCCATGCCCGCGTGTTCCGTTTCCTGGAACACCACAGCCTTGCCGTCGGCGGTGAACCAGAAGCCGGCGAACCGCGACATCTCTTCCTGCGCGACGAACTCGGCGAGCCCGTGCGGCTTCGATTCGGTGCCGCCCTTCGTCACCGTCTTCTCTGCGTTCGCCTTCAGGTCGACCACGCGCACGTCGTTGTCGCGAACGAAGCCCACGCGCGTTCCATCGGGCGAGAACTTCGCGTCGATCGCTGCGCCAGGGCCCGTCTTGAGTTCCTGCACTTTTCCGGTCGACCGTTCGAACAGGTACAGGCGGCCCGAGAGGCCGAGCAGAATCTTCGAGCCGTCGGGTGAGAACTGGTAGCCCGTGAAGCCGCGCGCGGTCATGCGCATGCGTTCCATCCGCGCCTTCTCGGCCACCGACAACGTCTCGGCCGCACCCTTGAGCAACGCGTCCGGGGTCAGCAGCTCTTTCGTCTGCCCCGTCGCCACGTCGAGCTCGAACAGCGTCTGTTCCGGCGCCTTCGCCTTCGCGCGCAGAAACAAAACCGTCTTCCCGTCCGGAGCGAACTTCGGCGACGACGGCCTGCCCGCCAGGTACCGGCGCGTCTCGGCAAACTCGCGAAGGAAGGACGAATCAGCGGCGGCGGTGGTGGCGGTCAGAAGGGTCATGGCGAGGACATTCATGTGCGCCGGCGTCATACAACGCCAAACCATTGGCTCAACTGCCTGTGCATCGAAGCCAAGGCGAATGTCGCGCCCGACCGCGGCCAACCCCTGCGTTGGTTGACAGCGACGTGGCGGTGCACTTTGACCGCAACGTGAAGTGCCGTACTTGCGCAGCAGAATGCGGGGGGTCGATTCGCCCCGGGCCAAATGCTGCTCGATAAATACGAAATCGAGTCAATCGTGGGCAGGGGCGGCATGGCCACGGTGATGGCAGCCGTCGACGTTTCGCTTGACCGTCGGGTTGCGCTGAAAGTGCTCGACGCAACGCTTTCGGAAGACTCCGATTTTATTTCGCGTTTTTATCTGGAAGCGAAGGGGATGGCCCGGCTCGAGCACCCCAACATCATTCCAGTCTATGCAGTCGAGGGTTAAAAGGACCTCCACTTCATCGTGATGAAGCTGCTCATCGCGACATCAAACCAGGGAATATTTTCATCGACATGCACGGGCACGTCACCTTGCTCGACCTTGGCGTCGTTCGAGGGACGGCCAGTGTGATGACCCGCCCGGGAATGGTGATCGGGACCCCAGGGTACATGGCGCCGGAACAGGGTGAAATCGATCACCGAATCGACCTGTTCGCGCTTGGAGTGGTCGCGTACCAGTTGCTGGCAGGTCGGTTGCCGTACGGCCCAAAGCGAGATTGGCAGGCGATGGTGGAATGGCTCTCTGAGCCACCGCCAGCGCTGCCCACGGTGAGCAAAAGGGTCAGCGACTCTGTTCGCGCGCTGGCTTGAGCCCCGTGCCGCCGACCTTGAACACGGTCAAAGTGGAGCCGATCTTCCAGGCCACTGCGCCCAGTCGGGGCGTCTGGCGTCGACGTCGCTCGAGGGTTCTTGTTTGGGGGGCCTGGTGCTGCTGTTCGAAATTGCAGCCTGGTGGCTGCTTGCACACTTTGGCGAGTAACGCGTTCTAAAGAGATGTGCCTCGCGTACCTGTACGCGACACAGTAGAGCTGCAGACCATGAGCTACACGGTTCTCGCTCGGAAATACCGGCCTCAGACGTTCGAAGACATGACGGGCCAGGAGCACGTGGTCCGCACGATCGAGAACGCGATCAAGCTCGGGCGCGTCGCCCACGCTTACCTGTTCTGCGGCCCGCGCGGCACCGGCAAGACGACCGCGGCCCGCCTGCTGGCCCGCGCGCTGAACTGCGAGCAGGGCCCGACCCCGAACCCGTGCGGCAAGTGCCAGGCGTGCACCGAGATTCGTGACGGCATCAGCACCGACGTGGCGGAAATCGACGGCGCCTCGAACAACGGCGTCGAGAACGTGCGCGAGATTCGCGAGAACGCGAAGTACCTGCCGCAGCGCGACCGCCACAAGATCTACATCATCGACGAAGTTCACATGCTTTCGGGCGCCGCGTTCAACGCGCTGCTGAAGACGTTGGAAGAGCCGCCCGGCCACGTGAAGTTCATCTTCGCGACCACTGAGCCGCAGAAGCTGCCCGACACGATTCTCTCGCGCTGCCAGCGCCACAACTTTCGCCGCATTCCCCAGGGAGCGATGCTCAAGCGCCTGCAGCAGATCTGCGAGCTCGAGAAGGTGAAGCTCACCGACCGCAGCCTCACGCTGCTCGTGCGCCAGTCGGAAGGCGGCATGCGAGACGCGCTGTCTCTGCTCGACCAGGTGCTGTCGGCCTGCGGCGAAGCGCCGACGGATGAACAGGTCGCCGATGCGTTGGGCGCGATCGATCGCACGCTTGTCCACGCGTTCGCGGCGGCGCTGGTGAAGCGTGACGCGAAGACGTTGCTGTCACGCATCGAAGAGGTGTGGAGCCGCGGCGTCGACCTGCGCCGCCTCGCCGAAGAGCTCGCCGAAGAATTGCGGCACCTGTTCATCGCGAAGGCGACGGGCGCAGCGCCCGAAGAGCTCGCCGAGTCCGATCGCGAGGCCGTCGTTCTGCTCGCCCGCGACGCCGACGCGGCGCAGCTCGCCCGCCTGTTCGACGTCGTCCACAGCAGCGTCTGGGAAATTTCCCGCGCCGCCCAGCCGAAGCTCGCGTTCGAGATGACCCTGCTCAAGGGCGTGTATCTGGCTCCCGCCGGTTCGATTCCCGACCTCATCTCCCGCATCGAAAAAATGTCGTCCGGCGCGCCTGGAGGTCGTGCCGCCAACCCGGGCTTTCGCCCCTCCTAGCCGCGTCGAGCCCGTCACCCCCAGCGAAGTCCTTGGGCCGCCAGCCTCTGCCCCTCGGGAAGAAGCCGCGCCCCCCACCGAAGTCGACCGGCCGCCCGCCTCGACCGCGCTCGAGGTGACCGGGGACGAACGCCTCTTCCCGCCTGAAGGCTCGGCCGAAGGGTGCGCCTCGGGCGAATGCCTGCCGGAACCGGAACCCGAGCCTGCGCAGCTGACCTCGCACGACGTCTGGCGCCGCGCCGTCGAGGCCGTGCGCGCCCAATCCATTCGGTTCGGAAAATCCCTGTCCTTCGCGCGCATGGTCAGCTTCGAGCCGGGCCTGCTCAAGATCGCCTTTCCGCCTGAAGCCGGCTTCCACCGCGCCACCGTCTTCGGCAGCGCGAAGCCCGAAATCGAGAAGCAGATCTCGGTCGCGATTGGCCACGCGATGCGGCTGCAGGAAGACTCGTCGAACGCGTCCCTCGCGGCCGCGCCGAAGAGCATCGCCGAACAGGAACTGTCTGACCGCACCGCCCGCGAGCACAGCATCGACGCCCGCGTCCGCATTCACCCTGCAGTGCAAAACGTCCTCAAGTACTTCGGCGGCCAGGTCGAGCACGTGCAGGTCCTCGACCCGCTGCCCCCCGCTGGCGCCGAGAACCCTGCACCTACCGAAGACGACTCCTGAAGAGTCGGATATAGGCCCGAAGCCCTTTCAACCAGTGGAGCAACATGCCCGGAGTCGACCTCAACTATTTCATTCGGCAGGCCAACAAGCTGACCGAGAAGATCGAGGCCCGGAAGACGGAGCTCGCCGAAGAGACCGTCGAAGGGAAAGCCGGTGACGGCCGTGTCGTCGCCGTCGCGAACGGCGTTCAAGAGCTGAAGACGATCAAGATCGACAAAGCGCTGGTCGACCCGAACGACATCGCGATGCTCGAAGACATGGTCACCGCGGCCGTCAACGCCGCGCTGACCGCGAGCAAAGATCACATGCAGAAGGAGCTCGGCAAGATCTCCGGCGGCATCAAGATTCCGGGCATCACCTGACCCCAGACGCGATCAACCGCCTCGTGGCGCAGCTGGCGAAGCTGCCAGGCATCGGTGAGAAGACGGCCCAACGGCTCGCCTTCCACGTCCTGCGCGCGCCGCCCGAGTACGCCCGCGCCCTCGCAGGTTCACTGCTCGAGGTCGTGGACAAAGTGCGGCTCTGCCCGCGCTGCTTCAGCCTCACCGACGGGCCCAACGATTCGTTGTGCGGCTACTGCACCGACGCCCGCCGCGATGATCGCCAGGTCTGCGTGGTCGAAGGCATCGCCGACGAGCTCGCCCTCGAACGCACCCGCGAGTTCAAAGGCCGGTACCACGTGCTGCACGGCGTTCTCTCACCGCTTGAAGGCATCGGCCCCGAGCAGCTGCGAATCCGTGAGCTGCTGCTGCGCCTGCAGGACACGCCCGTGGAAGAAGTGATCATCGCCACCAACCCCGACATCGAGGGCGAAGCGACCGCGCTGTACCTGACGCGTTTGCTCAAGCCAATGGGCCTCAAGGTCACCCGAATCGCGCAGGGCATCCCAATGGGTGGCGATCTCGAGTACGCAGACCAGGCAACGCTCGCGCGCGCGTTCAGCGGCCGCCGCGAGATCTAGCGCTTCACCTGGTAGGCGAAGGGCAGCGACAGCGACACTTCCTTGTCCTTGTGCACCGGGAAGCGCATCCCCGACACGAGTTGCTCGAGACACCGCCCGACCTTCTTGTCGGGCAGCTGACTCTTCGCGCTGCTCACCCGCCCCGAGGCATTGATGGTGAAGCCCACCGACAGTTCGCCCTGCTCGGCCGGCAGGTCGCCCTTGTTCTGCTCGAAGCACCGCGACGCCGCGCCCTTGTTCGCGTTCACGACCCGCATGATCAGCGCCGGCGTCAGCGTCACCGGCCGGACGACAGGTTGAACGGCCACCCCCGCATCGACCCGCTCTTCGACGACAGCAACGGGCACGGGAACCTCGGCCACCACCACCGGCACCGGGGCGACCACGGGCGAGGCAGCGACCTCGACCGTCTGCGTCCGCCCCACCCGAAACGCGAGCGCCGCGACGCCCGCGAGAATCACGGCCGCGGCGAGAACCGGCCACTTCGAACCCGCCGGCTGCAACGAGTTCGGCAGCCCGATCGCCTTCGTCGCGCCTTCGCCCGGATCTGTCTTCGGCGCCAGCGGGTTCGCAAACCCCGGCACATCGACGCCCTTCGTCGCGAGCTCGGAAAGCGAATCGATGCGCGTCTTGCTGCCCACGCGATCGGGCCCGAAGAAGGCCGTCATGAAGCCCGACATCCCCAGCTTTCCGCCCCCCGACGTGTTCGCCTGCAGGTACACCTCGAGGTCCTGCGCGAGCTCGGCTGCCGTCTGGTACCGCTGGTCCGGATCCGGAGACAACGCCTTCAAGATGATCCGTTCGATCTCTTCCGGAAGATCCGGCCGCGCCTCCCGCGGACGCACGTACTCGTTCGCCAGCACTGCTTTCAAAATCGCGAGATCGTTGTCGCGCGCGAACGGCCGGATGTTCGTCACCGCCTCGTACAGGCTCACCCCGAGGGAATAGATGTCAGCCCGGCGATCGACATTGCCGCTGCCCGCCTGCTCGGGCGACATGTACTGGTACTTCCCCTTCACCACGCCCGCCGTCGTGTTCGTGACCCGCGTCTCGGCGCGCGCGATGCCGAAGTCCAGCACCTTCACCTGACCCGTGTACGTGATGAAGATGTTCGACGGGCTCACATCGCGATGCACCACATTCATCGGGGCGCCCTTCGCATCCGTGAACTCGTGCGCGAAGTGCAGCCCCGTCGCCGCTTCCGCCATCACCTTCAGCGAAATGTTCAGGGGCACGTACTGTTGCCGGCGCGCGCTCGACCGCAACAACGTCGAGAAGTCCTCGCCGGCGAGGTACTCCATCGAGATGTAGTAGCAGCCGTCTGCATGCCCGAGGTCGTTGATCTGCACGATGTTCGGGTGCGCGAGCCGAGCCGCCAGCCGTGCTTCGTCGAGAAACATGTTCACGAAGTCCGTCACCGACGACAGGTGCTGCAACATCCGCTTGATGACGACGTTGCGCTCGAAGCCTTCGA
>JAYUXE010001171.1:0-6868 GCA_043753165.1 Archangiaceae bacterium
CACCGCACCTTCGGCCTGCTCACGCTGTCCAACGCGCAGAGCCCGCGGATGCTCGCCGCCTGCCAGGATCAGATGCAGCGCCTGGGCGCGATCAACGAGCCCCAGCCGCTGGGCTACGCCGCCCCTGCTGCGCTCGGAAAAGAGTCGATGCTCTTCGAGCTGCGCACCGCCACCGGAGCGACCGGCAGGCTCGGCTGCGGCCGGGTCGGCAGCCGCTTCATCACGCTGGCGGTGGTGGTGCTCGATCCGACGCCCGGCATCGGCGCCGCGGCCTTCGAGCGGGTCAGCGCCGGGCTGAACGTCCGCTAACTCTGGGTGACGCGAACGGTGGTCTTGAGCTCTTTGCCCGTGGCCGGATCGCGCGCGTACATCGTGAGGATCCCCTCGATGTTCACGTCGAAGGTGATCTCGACCTGCACCTGGCCCAGCGGCGCCTGGCGAATTCCCGCAAAGGTGAATTCACCCAGCTGCTCGTTGTCGGCGACGTTCGGGTTGTCGCCCTGGAAGATCCGCATGATCAGCTCGGTCTGGTTGTCCGCGCTGGTCGTGCCGAGCAGCTGCTTCGCATTCGGAATCGCCGAGTTCCGGGGGAAGACGACGTGCATCTGCCCGCCGGCCTTCTCGAGCCCGATCGACATCGGGATCACGTCCAGCAGCTGAAGCCTGAGGTTCGTGTCGTCCTGCAGCGAATGCGCGTACAGCGCGGCGCCAATCGCCACCGCTTCGTCCGGGTGCACGCCCTTGCTCGGCGGCTTGCCGAAGAACTTGGTCAAACGATCCTGCACGATCGGCATCCGCGTCTGCCCGCCGACCAGCATCACCTCGTCGATGTCCTTCGTCGACAGGCCCGAGTCCACCAGCACGCGCGCGACAATCTTCAGCGACCGATCGACCAGATCCAACGTCAGCTGCTCGAGCAGCTTCCGGGTGAACTTCATCTCGATGTTCAACGGCTGGCCCTGCGCCGTCATCGTGATGAATGGAATGTTGAAGGGCGCTTCCTCGCGCGAGGACAGATCGATCTTCGTGCGTTCGGCGAGATCCTTGATCCGCTGCATCGCCACCGGGTCCGCCGACAGGTCGATGCCCGTCTTGGTGCGGAACTCCTTGAGGATGTGGTGAATCATCGCGTTGTCGAAGTCGATGCCGCCCAGGAAGATGTCGCCGCCCGTGGCCTTCACTTCGAACACCTGCTTGCGGATCTCGATCACCGAGACGTCGAACGTGCCGCCGCCCAGGTCGTAGATGATGACGGTCTTGTTGAGATCCTTGCCGACCCCGTACGCCAGGGCCGCGGCGGTGGGCTCGTTGATGATCCGCACCACCTCGAGGTTGATCAGCTTGCCGGCGTCCTTCACCGACTGGCGCTGACGATCCGAGAAGTAGGCGGGCACCGTCACCACCGCGCGATTCACCGGCACGCGCAGGTGGTTCGAGGCGACGTCGCGAATCTTGTTCAGAATCTTCGCCGACACCTCCTGCAGGCTCAGCGACTTCTTGCCGACGTCGAGGACGACCTCTTTGTTGTCGTCGCTGGGACGCACGTTGTACTGAACCACCTTCCGCATCGTCTCGACGATGTCGCTGCGGAAGCTGCGGCCCACCAATCGCTTGGCGCCGTAGATCGTGTTCTTCGGGTTCAGCTGCCACTGGCGCTTCGCCTCGTAGCCGATGAGCTCGTTGCCCTTGTCATCGATCGCGAAGATCGACGGCACCGTGTAGTCGCCACCCTTGTAGGGGATGAGCTTGACCTGCGGAACGCCGTCCTTCTCGCCATCGACGATCGCGGCGCACGAATTCGTGGTGCCGAGATCGATGCCAATGATTGGTTCTTTCGACCCCACCGGCCGGTGACCTTATTTCATCAGAGCTACTTGTCGAATCGAGAATAGCCATCGATGGCGCCAACCCAGCTCGACAGGTTGATTCCCTTCAGGCTGAACACGTCATCGACCGTCGTCCCGTTGGCCAGATCGACCGCGACCACTTCGATCTTCGCGGTCCCTTGACTTGCGGGATCCGTTCCGGGCCCCGAGGGCGCCACCGGCACCCCCACCGTCGTCTGCCCGGCCGCGATCGCGAAATAGACGACGTGGCGCTGCTGACTTCCGGTGAGCGACACCCGCGCCAGCTCACCTCCACTGGAATACACCGAGGCCCACTGCGGCTGTCCCAAAGCGAAGCTTCGTCCCGCCACCTGGAAGCTCGGGTTCGACGGCACCGGCAGAAACGGAGCGACCAGCACCTTCACCGGCAGCGTCATCCCGCGCGTCAGCCGCCCCGAGTACGCCGTGCCCTGCGCGTTGCCTGCCAGCGCCCAGATTCCCGGCGTCGACAGCTCGAGCCCGCCGTACGGCGTCCCGCTGCGCAGCACCACCGCAGGCACCGCGCGCGTTCCGTCTGGGCCCGCCGGGCCTGCGGCCACCGACGAGAACCCAATCGGAATCAGCCCGGCGTTCGCTTCCACTTCCGCCGCAGCGATCACCACCGTGTCGAGCGTGCCCGGCAACTTCGGCAACACCACTTCCGTGCGCCGCTTCTGCTCGCGCTTCGGCGTGAAGCTCAACGGCGTGAAGCCTACGTAGTCGGGCACGTCTTCGCTGCCCATCGGGCACTTCGTCATGCTCGCGCACAGCCCGTCGCCATCGATGTCCGTCGTGTCGGGCACCCGCGCGCGGCTCGACAGCGGCACGTGCGTCTGCACCGCGTAGTCGAAGGCGCCCACGTACGAGAGGAACTGGGTGCTGCGGAGCGTCAGGGCATCGGCGAGATCCGCTCGGCCCGCGAACGACACCATGTTCCGCACGCCCGGCTGCCCGAGCCCCAGCGACTTCGCTTTGATCTCCTGAGGGATGCCGAAGCCCGGCGACGTGTAGAGCACCAGGCTGCCCGGCACCGGCACGCCCTGGCCGATGCCCGGAATCTGCACCGTGAAGTTCTCGCCCAGCAGCAACGGAAGGTCGACCGACGGCAGATCGCCCGCCGACGCCGCGGCGAGGCCCGCCCAGTACTGCCCGCTGCTCTGCACTTCGCTGAAGCTGATGACCGCGTTGAAGCCCGCCGCGCTGTGCACCGGGTTCTCGCGCAGCGGCAGGTACAGGTCGTTCACCGTCGTGTCGATCACCGACGCGCGTTCGAACGCCGGCAGCCCGTCTGCACGCACCGCCTGCGACACCGCCGTGAAGCCCGCTGCCCCCCCACCCATCAGCGGGAAGGCCGCCACCCCCGTCGCGTCCGTCGCCACTTCGCTGCACGCCGCCGCCTCGCACCCACTCACCAGGACGCCCGACAGCGGCGCCTTCGTCGCGGCGTCCACCACCAGCACGCGCCGGCCCGCCGTCACGGCCGGGTACACCGTCAGCTTCGCTTCGACCGCGCCCACCGCTGCGCCCGTCACCGTCGCCTTCACCACGATTTTTCCGGGCGCGATTCCCGTCACCAGGCCCGTCGCATCCACCGTCGCCAGCGCCGACGGCTGGCCCGCTTCATCGAGCACCGTGAAGCTGCCCGTCGGCAGCGGGTAGCTGGACGCATCGAGGCGGAACCCGATCAACCGCAGCTGCAGCGTGTCGCCCACCTCGACGATGCCGGTCGTGGGGGTGATCTCGAGCAACGCAAGCTCGCCCGCGGTCGGAGCATTGAGACACACGCCGTCGACGCACGCCCGCGCCGCACCACAGTCGGCATGGCCGCGGCAGGTCGAGGGCACGCAGAGGCCTGCGACACACTCGCGGCCCATGCCGCACGAGGCAGACGACGTGCACTTCGTGGTCGGCTGGCAGTGGCTTTCCTGGCAGTAGCCGTTCTGTACGGACATCGGCGGCGTGCTGACGCAATCGCCATCGATGAGACACAGCGGCTGCTCGAGACAGAGGCTCTTCGTGCAGTCGAAGCCAGGGGGGCACTGGCCCGGGTCGAACTTCTTGCACTCGAAGTTCTTGCCGCACTCGCCGCTGGCCGCGCAGAACTTGTACGTCACGCACCGGCCGAACGTGGCGCTGGTGCAGTACTGCGTCGACGGGCAATCACTCAACGTCTTGCAGTCGGACGCGCCGCACAGGCCGTCTTTGCAGATCAAGCCCTGGCCGCCACACGTCACGTCATTGAGGCAGCGGCGGGTGCACGTGCCCTGCGCGCATGTGTAGAGGGTCAGGGCGACCCGCGGATCCAGCCCCGGCGCGCAGTCTGCCGGCATTTTGCAGACGGGAAGGCAGAGCCCCTGCGTCACTTCACACCGGCCGCCGCCGCCCACGCAGTCACCGTCGGCCGTGCACCGCTTCCGCGCCTGACACGCGCCGCCGATGCATTGCTGATTCGCCGCGCAGGCGCTGTCTCCACTGCACCGACATTTGTCGGCCGAACACGTGAACCCGCTGGCGCAGTCGACGTCCTTCGCGCATTCCGGCGGCGGCTTGCACACGCCCGCGCGGCACACCTGCCTGTCTCCGCACTCGGTGTCGTCGAGACAGATGGGGCCGCACGCACCACGACGGCAGCGCTGTGTCGCGGCGTCGCACTGCGCGTCGGATTCACAAGGGGTCGAGTTCACCGACGGACAACCGGTGAGCACCAGCAAGAGCATCAAAGAAGGCAACCGCATGCCCCGCTTCAGAGCACAGCAAGAGGCAATTTGCCTCTCGCTGGGACAACTTGACGCAGAACTTTTTGGGCTGCCCCACGGGCTTGCAACGGCACGTAATCTGCTGTGTCTTTCACAGATGAGCGTTGGAAATCCCATGGTTCTTCTCGCTGAAGACGATGATGATCTTCGCGAGTTGCTGACCGCGCGCCTTCAGCGCGAAGGGATGCGGGTCGTCGAGGCGGAAGATGGCTTCGAGCTTCGCGACTACCTCGAGCTCTGCCGCCCCGGCGGGGACCTGAGCGAGCCCGACCTCGTCATTACCGACATTCGCATGCCGGGCGAGTCGGGGCCCGAGGCGCTCGCGCATTCGTCTTTTCTGCATGCGCCCATCGTCATCATTTCGGGCTTCGTCGGCGCCGATCTTCGTTCGATCGCCGGCACAGCGGGCGTGGCCGCGATCTTCGAAAAGCCCGTGGATCTCGACCTGCTGATGATCGCGATCCGCCGCGTCCTGAAGTCCTGATCGGCTGCGCTAAGCTTCCGGCATGGAAGCCAAACGATTCCTCCAGTCGGTCGGCAGTGAAGTCACCAGCGACTTCGTCAAAAACCGGTCGATTCTCTCGTTCGAGGAATACCTGCAGCTGTTCGTGCAGGCCCCCGCGCGGCAGGCGCGCAACGCGGCCCAGTACCTGCGCGATGCGATGGACCATTACGGCTCTGAGCAGGTGCCGCACCCCTCGGGCACGATTCGCCGCTTCAAGATCTTCGACGCGCCCGCGGGTGATCGCGACGGCCGCGTCGCCGGCCAGGAAGAAGTGCAGAACGCGATCTACCGCCTGCTGGGCAACTTCGTGCGGGCAGGGCGCATCAACAAGCTCATTCTGCTGCACGGCCCCAACGGCTCGGCGAAGTCGACCCTGGTCGAAGCGCTGAAGCGCGGCATGGAGCACTACTCGAATCAGCCCGAAGGCGCGCTGTACACCTTCAACTGGGTCTTCCCGTCAGAGAAGCTGGTCAAGGGGTCGATTGGCTTCGGTGATCGCCCTGCCGGTGGGGGCGCCTCGGGTTCGCTCGCGAGCTACGCGCACCTCGAGTCAGAGAACATCGAGGTCCGCATCGCCAACGGGATGCACGAGCACCCGCTGTTCCTGATTCCGAAAGACGAACGCAAGAAGCTGCTGCTCGAGACGCTGGGTCCGAAGACGGACTTCATCCTCTCGAGCTACCTGCTGCAGGGCGAGCTGTCGGCGAAGAGCCGCCGCATCTACGACGCGCTGCTCGCGACCTACGAAGGCGACTGGCTCAAGGTGATGCGGCACGTGCAGGTCGAACGCTTCTACGTGTCGCGCCGGTACCAGACGGCGACCGCGACGGTCGAGCCGCAGATGAGCGTCGACGCGACGTACCAGCAGGTCACCGCCGATCGCACGACCGCGAACCTGCCGCCCGCGCTGCAGAGCGTCGTCCTCTACGAGCCGCACGGCGCGCTCGTGTCGGCCAACCGGGGCCTCATCGAATACTCAGACCTGCTCAAGCGCCCGCTGGAAGCGTTCAAATACCTGCTGGGCGCCAGCGAGACGGGCGAGGTGCCGCTGGAGCATTTCGTGCTGCAGCTGGACGAGGTGCTGATCGCCAGCAGCAACGAGAAGCACCTGGCCGCCTTCAAAGAGCTGCCCGACTTCTCGAGCTTCAAGGGGCGCATCGAGCTGGTGCGCGTGCCGTACCTGCGACGGTGGAAGCTGGAACAGGAGATCTACGACGCGCAGGTGAATGCGACGACGGTGGGGCGGCACATTGCTCCGCATGCGACGCGGGTGGCGGCGATGTGGGCGGTGCTGACGCGGCTGAAGAAGCCCATCGCCGATCGATACCCGGCGGAAGTTCGAACTTTGATCGAACGCATGTCGCCGCTGGAAAAGCTGCGGCTGTACCAGGAAGGCCAGGCGCCCGAACGCTTCTCGCTGCCGCAGACGCGGGAGCTCAAGAAGCACCTGCAGGGGCTCTACGAAGAGTCCGACAGCTACCCGAACTACGAGGGCCGCAGCGGTGCGTCGGCGCGTGAGATCAAGACGTCGCTGTTCAACGCCGCGCAGAGCGTCGAGTTCGAAGGGCTTCACCCCCTGGCCGTGCTGAAAGAGCTCACCGCGCTCTGCAAAGACAAGAGCGTGTACGAGTACCTGCAGCAGGAAGTCGTCGAGGGGTACCACGACCACGAAGAGTTCGTCGCCGCCGTCGAGGCCGAGTACCTCGAGTGGGTCGACCACGAGGTGCGCGACTCGATGGGGC
>JAYUXE010001172.1:0-2908 GCA_043753165.1 Archangiaceae bacterium
CTTGCGATCCAGCAGGGCCGAGAGCTCGAGCTGCGCCGCTGCTTCGTTCACCCGCGTCTCGATTTCCGCTGGCGGCACTTTGCGCAGCATCAAACCGAAGGCGAGGTTCTCGCGTACCGTGAGGTGCGGGTAGAGCGCGTAGCTCTGGAACACCATGCCCACATCGCGATCACGCGGAGGCACTTCGTTGACGCGCTTGCCGTCGAACGAGATTTCGCCCGCGTCGCACTGCTCGAGGCCCGCGATCAACCGAAGCAGCGTCGTCTTGCCGCAGCCCGACGGCCCGACCATGACCAGGAACTCGCCGGCCTGCACTTCGAGATCGACGCCTTTGACGATCTCGTTGTCGCCAAACGACTTCCGGATTCCCGCGAGCTTGACGGCCGACACGTAGGGCGTCCCCTACCACGCGAACCGCCGCTGGCGTAAGAGCTACCCGTGCACCGTCTGCCCGTCGCCGTGTGTCTGCTGGTCCTGACGTCCTGCCCTCAGGGCGGTGAGTACGCGCGGCTGTACCACACCGAATCGAAGGCCCCGTCGATCGACGCCAAAGCGATTGAGAACCTCGACACCCTCGGGCCCACGCTGGTCGACAAGGGCATCAACTTCTCGATCTATTCCGAGCACGCCGAACGAATCGAGATTCTGCTGTTCGATGACCCTGAATCGAACTTCCCCACCCGGCAGTTTCCGATGCAGCGCTTCGGCGACGTCTGGAACCTCTTCATCGAAGGCGTGGGCTTAGGCCAGCACTACGGCTACATCGCGTGGGGCGGAAACTGGAAGTACGACCCCGAGTGGTACCCCGGCTCGATCAAAGGCTTCGTCAGCGATGTCGATGCCGACGGCAACCGCTTCAACCCGAACAAGCTGCTGTTCGACCCGTACTCGAAGGCGATGCACCGCGATCACGACTGGTCGAAGGGCAACCTCGCGTCGGGCCCGCGCCGCACCGAAGTCACCTACGCCGCGGCCTCGAAGTCGGTGGTCGTGCAGTCGAAGTACGTGTGGTCGGAAGGCGAGACGAAGTACCGCACCAACCGCGAAGATCAGAACTGGGTCGGCCACAAGTGGTCGGACCTCATCCTCTACGAAGTCCATCTCAAGGGCTTCACTGCGAGCACCGCGTCGGGCGTGCTCCACCCGGGCACTTACCGCGGGCTTGCCGAGAAAGCCGACTACTTCAAGGACCTCGGCATCACCGCGCTCGAGCTGATTCCTCCGTTCGAGAAGCCGCTGGACGGCGGGTATTGGGGCTACCAGACGCTGAACTTCTTCGCCCCTGAGCTCACGTACGCGTCACGCACGAAGTACGAGCAGGTGATCGACGAGTTCAAGTTCATGGTCGACGAGCTTCACAAGCGGAACATCGAGGTCTTCCTCGACGTCGTCTACAACCACACGGGCGAAGGGGGCTTCTGGCGCAACAAGATCGAGTTCGACGTCTCGCCCGACCCGTCGCTCGACGCGCAGCTGGTGAACTTCGACCCGAAGGAAGTGGCGGGCCTCTACAGCTACCGCGGCCTCGACAACCAGGCGTACTACGCGCTCTCACCCGACAAGCAGACGTACTGGAACAACACGGGCGTCGGAAACGAGACGCGCTGCAACCACCGCCCGATGCGCCGGCTGATCCTCGACTCGCTGCGGTACTGGGCGACCGAGATGCACGTCGACGGCTTCCGCTTCGATCTCGCGCCGGTGCTCGGTGAGAAGGACCTCGACTACAACACCTGGGACGACCCGAAGAACACGGTGCTTCAGGACGTGATCGATGATCCGGTGCTGCAGAAGCTGAACACCCGCATCATCGCCGAGCCCTGGGCCGCGGGCAGCTACACGAACCCTGGCAATCCCCCGGCAGCGCAGAGCTTCGGCGGCGTGCGCGTCGGCAGCTTCCCCAACGCCAGCAGCAAGCCCGGCACCGGCTGGTACGAGTGGAATGGGCGATTCCGCGATTGGTGGCGGGCGTTCATCAACGACGACAACTTCAAGCTCAACAGCACCGAAGTGAAAGACGGTGGCTTCTTCCTCACCGGCAGCTTCGATTGGTATTCGTGGAATGGGCGCAGGCCGTATCATTCGGTGAACTTCGTCACGATTCATGACGGCTTCACGATGTACGACCTGTTCTCGTACAACCAGAAGCAGAACAAGTGCGGCCCGCTGAATCCTGTGTGCTGCGAACAGCCCTTCAGCCCGTTCTGCGACCGCGACTCGGGTGAGAGCAACAACCGCAGCCGTGACTGGGGCCAGGCGCAAGAAGCAATGAAGCGGCAGAACATGCGCAACGCGTTCGTCTCGCTGATGATTTCGCACGGCACTCCGATGATCAACGGAGGCGACGAGTGGATGCGCACCCAGCTGGGCAACAACAACGCGTACTCAACGCGCGCCGACAACGAGTTCAACTGGTTCGACTGGGGCGTGTGGGAAGCGAACGACGAACGCCACCGCATGCGCGACTTCGTGCGCCAGGTGATCCAGTTCCGCAAAGATCACGCGTACGCGCTGTCGCCCGACGAGTACGGCAAGTCGGCGCCGTTCTCGTGGAAGAGCCCTGCGAACACCGACGCCGTGAACTGGGGCGGCAAGGCCGTGATGATTCACTACCACGACGCCACCAAGGGCCCCGAGCTCGCGATCTTGATCAACATGGAAGGCGGAGACGTCGAGTTCACGCTTCCCGCGGGCCGCACGTGGAAGCGCCTGCTCGACACGCAACAATTCTTCGACCTTCCCGCGACGCTCACCGCGAAGGGGCTCGACAAGCGCACCAGCGCCAACATCAGCCTCGCTGCGCCCGTCGCGATCCCCGATGCGAAGTACGGCGTGCCGACCCGCAGCATCGTGGTGCTCGAAGCGAAGTGATCGACGCGCTCGCCGAAGCGCTTCGACGGACGAAAGG
>JAYUXE010001173.1:0-2907 GCA_043753165.1 Archangiaceae bacterium
TCATCGAGCCGCCGGTTCACTTCCGGGTACGGCGCGATGCAGATCGACTCGGTCGTGCGCGTGATCGGCAACGTCTGCCAGAGCTCTTCCGTGATGAACGGCATGAACGGGTGCAGCAGGCGCAGGATCTGATCGAGACAGAACACGAGCACCGCGCGCGTCGCGTCTTTCGCCTCGGTGTCTTCGCCTTCCAACGACCCTTTCGAGAGCTCGATGTACCAGTCGCAGAACTCGCGCCAGAGGAACTGGTACAGCGTCGAGGCGGCCTCGCCGAACTGGTATTCCTGCAGCGCCGCCTGGGTGCCCATCACCGCCTTGTTGAGGCGCGAGAGGATCCACCGGTCGGCCAGGCTCAACTTGCGGTCTTTGATGAACAGGCCGTCGGACTTGAAGTCACCGACGCGCATCAGCGCGAAGCGCGACGCATTCCAGATCTTGTTCGAGAACGCCTTGTAGCCATCGACGCGTTCCAGCGAGAGCTTGATGTCGCGGCCCTGCGCGGTGAGAGAGGCGAGCGTGAAGCGCAGCGCATCGGCTCCGGCGGGCTTCAAGCCCAGCGGGTATTTGTTCTTCAGCGCTGGCTGCAGCGACTCGGGAGGACAGCCGCGAATGACGTCGAGCGGGTCGATGACGTTGCCCTTCGTCTTCGACATCTTCTCGCCCTTCTCGTCTCGCACCATCGCGTGCAGGTAGACGACCTTGAAGGGCACCTCTTTCATGAAGTGCAGGCCCATCATCATCATCCGGGCGACCCAGAAGAAGATGATGTCGTGCCCGGTTTCCATCACCGAGGTCGGGTACCAGGTCTTCAGGTCATCGGTCTTCTCGGGCCAGCCCAGCGTCGAGAACGGCCAGAGCCCCGAGCTGAACCAGGTGTCGAGAACGTCGGGATCCTGAACCCATTCGCCGCTGGGGTTGTCGACGGTGACGCCAGGCTTCTCGCGCAGCACCAGCGGCTCGCCCTTGCTGAAGTCGAGCTCGCCGTTGGGAAGCTTCGGGCCCGACGCGGGGTACCACGCGGGAATCTGGTGGCCCCACCACAGCTGGCGGCTGATGCACCAGTCATGGATGTTCTTCATCCACGACATGTACGTGTTGGTCCACGTCTCGGGCACGAAGCGCGTCCGCCCGTCTTCGACCGCGGCGATCGCTTCCTTCGCCAAGGGCTCGACCTTCACGAACCACTGCGGAGAAAGCCGCGGCTCGACGATGGTGCCGCATCGCTGGCACGTGCCGATCGACAGCGCGTGCTTCTTCTCTTCGACCAACAGCCCGAGCTCGGTGAGATCGGCGAGCACCCTCTTGCGGGCTGCGAACCTGTCCATCCCCTTGTAGCTGCCGCCGTTGTCGTTGATCGCAGCGCGCTCGTCGAAGATCGTGATCTGCGGAAGCTTGTGGCGAAGGCCCGTCTGGTAGTCGTTGGGGTCGTGCGCGGGGGTGACCTTCACCGCGCCGGTGCCGAGCTCCATGTCGACGAGCTCCGCGTCGAGGATGATCGGAATCTCGCGGTTGATCAGCGGCACGGTCACCGTCTTCCCGTGCAGGTGCATGAAGCGCGGGTCGGCCGGGTGAATCGCGATCGCCGTGTCGCCCAGCATCGTCTCGGGACGCGTGGTGGCGACGACCAGCTTCGTGTCGCTGTCCTTCACCGGGTACGCAATCGACCAGAGCGTGCCTTCCTTCTCGACGTGCTCGACCTCGAGGTCGGACAGCGCGGTGAGGCAAGACGGGCACCAGTTGATGAGCTTTGCGGCGCGGTAGATGAGGCCTTCGTCGTAGAGGCGCACGAAGACTTCGCGAACCGCAACCGAAAGGCCTTCGTCCATCGTGAAGCGCTCGCGGCTCCAGTCGAGCGACGCGCCCAACACCTGGTGCTGCTCACCGATGCGCTTTCCGTACTTCTCTTTCCACGTCCAGACCCGCTTCAGAAACTCAGGCCGGCCGAGCTCGTGGCGGGTCTTCTTTTCCGTCGCTTTCAGCTCCTTCTCGACGACCATCTGGGTCGCGATGCCCGCGTGGTCGGTGCCGGGGAGCCAGAGGACGTTGAAGCCGCTCATGCGCTTCCAGCGCGCGAGGATGTCTTGAATGGTGGCGGTGAGCGCGTGGCCCAGGTGCAGGCTGCCCGTGACGTTGGGCGGCGGCAGCGCGATCGAAAACGCCGGCTTGTTCGAGTGCGGGTCGCCCTTGAAGTAGCCCTTCTCGAGCCAGAACGGGTACCACCGCTGTTCGACCGCGGTGGGGTTGTAGGGCACGTACTCGGCCTTCGGCTTCTCTGCGGTTTCGGTCTCGTTCTCGGCCATTTCGCGCGGCACTCTGCTTTGAGAGCACCGACGCAACAACTCAAAAGCGCCTGATTACTTCTTCGAGTCGCGTTCCTGAATCAGGCGGTCGAGCTCCTGGCGAATGATCGTCTCGGCCAGCTGCGGCACGACTTCCCACGCGATGCGTTCGATCACCTCGCGCGATGCGGTGCTCAGCGCATTGCGAAGCGCGGCCTCACCCCCATCCGAGTCGAGCGACAGGGGGTTGTGCTGCGGCGGAGGCGGCTGCCGGTATTGCTGCTGCTGGGGCGGAGGCGGCTGCCGGTATTGCGGCTGCTGCGGAGGCGGCGGCTGGCGGTACTGCGGCTGCTGCATCTGCTGCTGCGGCGGCATGCCTGGCGCGCCGAGCCCGAACGGATCCCTTCGCGGCGGAGCGACCCCCGGCATCGGGGCTCCTCCGGGCGGACGCGGGAAGCCCTGCGGCGCCGGCGGCATTCCCTGCGGCGGACGCGGCTGCATCATGCCCGGCTGGCCCCCCATCATCTGGCCCGGAGGCGGCGGCCGGCCCTGCATCAGCGGGTTCGGAATTCCGGGCGACGTGCCCATCATCTGCCCGGGCGGCCGCTGCATCGGCTGACCCATGCCC
>JAYUXE010001174.1:0-6853 GCA_043753165.1 Archangiaceae bacterium
GCCGTCATCAGCAGCGTGGTCGCGCCTGTGTACAGGCCCCAGGCGATCAGCCCGATGGCGACGGGGATGTAGAGGACGAACGGGGTGGCCGGGTGAACCTTCGAGAAGAACTCGAAGAAATTGCTCTCGAACATCCGACCGCGCTCGTGCCGCAGGTAATCCTTCATGCGAACTGTCTTACCGGGGGGGGCCGCCCCAGTTCAAGAGGGCACTGGTTCGCTGGGGGCGGGCGGTTTCGGCATCCCCGTCAACAGGCGCGTCGCTTCTGCCCCAATCGGACCGTCTGGATCCAATGACCTGGCCTTCTCGAGCGAGGCGCGCGACGCGAGCAGCTCGCCTTTCAGCTTCCGGCCGACGCCCAGGTTCAAGTGCACATTCGCGTTCTCGGCGTCCATGTCGAGCGCCTCTTTGAAGAGGTCCAACGCGCGATCGAGCTCGCCCGACAGCAGCGCTTCTTTGCCGGCCTGAATCTTCTTCTCCGAATCGTTGACGAGCTCGACCTCGAGCACCGTGCGGCCCGCGAGGTTGAAGACGAGCATGCGCAAGAGCCCGGCCCAGTAGAACGTCGCACCTTCGACGGCGGCGACGGCGGCCAGCGGCAGGTCGGGCAACAGCTGCTTGCCGCGGAACTTGAAGCGGACCTTCGTGTACCGGCCACGCTTGGCCCAGATGACGACCTGTTCCTTGAGCTTGCCCAGCGATTCTTCGACCTTCTTCGGGTCGATCTCGAAAGGCAGCACGCGATCGTTGCTCGCCTTCGACACCGTTTTCGGCTCGACCTTCTCGAAGCGATGCACCTGGATTTTCTTCTTCGGCGAGGCCTTCGGCTTCTTCGCGGTCATCCTTCGTAGGCTAGCATCGGGGGCAATGGCCCAGCAGAGCATGTACACGGAGTCGCTCCGTGCGTTTTTGAAACCGGTGCTGCACTACCTCGATGACGAGTCCGTCACCGAGATCATGATCAACGGCCCGACCGACATCTGGATTGAACGAAAGGGCAAGGTCAGCAAGTCCGACGTGGTGTTCTCGGAAGAAGGCCTGCTCGGAGCGGCCCGCAACATGGCCCAGTTCGTCGGCCGCCCCCTGACGGACGAACGCCCCCGCCTCGACGCGCGCCTTCCCGATGGCAGCCGCATTCACGTGGTGCTGCCGCCCATCGCGCGCAAGGGCACCACGATCTCGATCCGCAAGTTCTTCAAAGACAAGCTGACCGTCGATCGCCTCATCTCGTTCGGTTCCATCGTGCCTGCGATGGTGCGCACCATCGAAGCGGCCGTGCTGGTGAAGTTGAACATGGTCGTGTCGGGCGGCACGGGCTCGGGCAAGACGACGCTGCTCAACGTGCTCTCGAATCTGATTCCGTCGGAAGAACGCATTCTGACGATCGAAGACTCGGCCGAGCTTCAGCTGAACCAGGAACATCTGGTGCCGTTCGAATCGCGACCGGCCGACAAGTTCGGCAAGGGCGAAGTGAACATGGGCATGTTGCTGCAGTCGGCCCTGCGTCTGCGCCCCGATCGCATCGTGGTCGGCGAAGTGCGCGGCGGTGAAGCGTTCGACTTGATGCAGGCGATGAACACGGGCCACGGCGGCTCGATGGCGACGGTGCACGCGAACACCCCGACAGACACGCTGCGCCGCCTCGAGTCGCTGTGTCTGATGAGCGGTGTCGAGCTGCCGATGGTCGCCATCCGCGCGCAGGTGGCGTCGGCGATCAACTTCATCGTGTGCTGCGAACGTCTGCAGGACGGCTCGCGCAAGACCATCGCGGTGTCGGAAGTTTTGCCGCTGAACGAGAAGGGCGACTACCGAACGCAGGACCTCTTTCTGTTCGTGCCGGTGTCGAAGGACGAAGACGGAAACATCCTCGGGTACCACGCGCCGACGGGAATTCTGCCGACGTTCCTCGCGAAGGCGCGCGCGTATGGCTTCACGGATTTGACTGAAGAGTTCTTCGACCCGGCGTTCTACGGAATTCCGCCGCCGCCGCTGCTGCATGGCGTGGGTGAGTCGGTGAACATCCAGTGGGTGAAGTCGCTGAAGCACCGCGAGAAGCACCAGCCGGATCCCGACGACTTCGCTTCCGACTACCGCGACTTCGAAGAACGGCTGCGGGAAGAGGCGCGCGGCCGAAAGGCGGGCCAGAAGATTCCGCTGCCGGGCTTCTACAACATCAACCAACTGGCGCAGCAGAACGCGGCGCCTGCGGTTCCCGTGGCCGCGAAGCCGAAGCCGCTGTCGGCGAGCCCGGTGCCGCAGTCGTCGAATCAGCCTCCACGCGCAACGCGGCCACCGTCGAACTCGGCGGCGCCGGCTGCTCCACGGCCGGTGGTGAACCACGACGACAAGACGCCGCCGCCGACGCGGAACCCGCTGCTCGCGCGACGGCCTCCCGCGGACGATGGCGACGACACCGGGCAGCGGCCGGCGCACCAGGTCGAAGAGGCGAAGGTCGAGATTTCCGAGTCGTTGCTGGGCGACGAGGACGGGGAAGAGACGAACGCGCGCGCCACGTATCCGCCGCGGCCCGTCGCCCGGTCTCAGGGCTCTTCGGTGGGTCGCCCGCCGACTGCACGCCCTGCGGGTGCGCCGCCGACCCACCGGCCGCCGATCAAGAAGTAGGTACGAGGGGGCCCGTTCGGCCCGAGGCCGCGCCTACTCCGACCGCAGGCACGCGACAGGCTGATTCCGCGCGGCGATCGCCTCGCTCTCGGGAATCAGCGACACCATCTGCAGCCGCTGAATCACCTGGTCGCGCGCCTGCCGAATGAGCGTCGGGTTCTGACAGTTCCGCATCTGGTCCCAGTAGCCGTTGGGCGGCAGCGCGAGCGCGTATTCCGCAATCTCGGCGAGGTTCATGTCGGCCAGCGGTTTCTTGAACAGCTCTTTCGCGCCGTCTTCGACGCCGATGATTCCCGGAGCGAGCCGAATCGAGTGCAGGTCGTACGCGATCAACGTGTCCTTCTTCAGAAACCGGTGAATCTTGTGCGTCGCGACCGTCATCTCGAGCGAGCCTTTCGCTCCAATCCGGTAGCTCAGGTTTCCGCCGAACAGCTGCTCGCACCAGCCGTCGCCCGGCGGCTCGATGTTGATCAGCCCGAGGAACTGCCGCTTCGTCCACGGGTAGCCGTCTTCGCGCGGGCTCTGAAAATAGGTCGGGCAGCCGCGCTCGGTGATGTACGCCGCGACCAGGTTCTTCGGCAGCCGCGCGAAGTCCGGGCGCTTGAAGTCGATGGGCTGCTTCGACTTGTCGAACTGCCCCATCAGTGCGCTGCGGCGTTCGCTCTCGATTGACTGACGCAACAACCGTTCGAGGTCGAACTCACTCTCGAGCTGGGGGAGCTTGGTGCTCGTGTAGAGGAAGATGATGGGAGTGAGCACCACCAGGATGGCGGCGAAGACGACTCCAATCCAAAGAAACGCCCGGAGGTTGCGCACTGGTTCAGAGCGTATCCGCAGTGGTACGACCTCGCCATGAATGCAGCGCGCGTCGCTGACTTGTCAGACGCTGGGGAAGGGCTGATTCACCTCACGCTCGAGATGCCGCCCGAGGTGGCGCTCTCGTTCACCCTGCCCGGCCAGTACCAGGAGCTCGCGATCGAAGGCCACGTCGCAAAGCCCTACGCCATCGCGTCCGGCCCCGGGCGCGGCAACCGCTTCGAGTTTCTCGTGCGCCGCGGGTTTCCGCTGGCCGATGCGCTGGGCAAGCTTGCCGTCGGCGACCCGGTGCACGTCTCACTCGCGCTCGGCCCGGGCTTCCCGATGGACGCGGCGCTGGGCAAAGACCTGCTGCTCGTCGCGACCGGCACCGGCGCGGCGCCGATGCGGGCGGTGATTCAGACCGTCGCTAAAAATCGCGCGGCCTTCGGAGACGTCACCTTTTATTTCGGCGGCCGCCATGCGCGCGACTTCGCCTTCGCGCGGGAGTTCGAGGAATGGGAAAAGGCGAACATCAAGATCATCCGCACGGTCAGTGAGAACGTGGCCGAATGGACGGGCCTTCGCGGCTTCGTGCAGGACCACTTCCAGGGCGCCCGCTGGTCGGACGCGGCCGCCTTCGTCGTGGGCAGCAACCCGATGGTGCAGGCCGTCACCGCCGAGCTGGTGAAGCGCGGCATGCCCCGCGAACGCATCTTCTTGAATCTGTAGCCCGGTGGCGCTTCGACTAGAGTCGCTGAGCGATGTGCAAGGCCGCCCTGCCCTTCTTCCTGTTCGCGCTTGCCGCGCTCGCGCAGTCGAACCCCGAGCTCGAAAAGGCGAACCGTTTTCTCTTCGACCAGAAGTACGGCGATGCGGCAAAGGCGCTCGAGGCCGCGGCCCGCGTTCAAGGCAACGGCCGCGAAGTGGTGATGCGCATCTACGAGCTCCAGGGCATCACCTACGGCCAGCTGGGTCAGGCGACGAAAGCGCGGGAAGCGTTTCAATCGCTGCTCTCGCTGGACCCGAAACGCGAGCTCAACGGCAAGTACAACCAGAAGGTCGTCATCTCATTCAGCGCCGCGAAGGAATGGGCCAGCACGAACCCGCCGCTGGAAATTAAAGCCGCGAAAGCCGCGATGGACGACAAGGGCCGCGTGATGCAGCTGGCCGCGAAGGTGCGCAACGACTCGATGCGGCTCGTGAAGAAGGTCCGCTTTCACCTGCGCGCCGACGAGGCGAAGTGGGCGGAACAGGACTCCGAGCTGCAGGGCGTCTACGCGGCGGCCAACACTGAAGCGCGCGGCGTCGAATGGTGGGCCGAGCTCCTGGGCGAAAACGATCGCGTGCTGCTGCTCGTCGCGAGTGAAGCGAGCCCGATTCGCGAGGGAAAGGCGCGCGAGAAGCCGATGGCCGTCGCCGTCGCCCCAGAGCAGGTCGAGGCGCCGAAGAAAGCTGAGCCTGCTGCGACGGTTGTTCCGGTCGAGAAGCCGGCAGACACAGTGATTGACGAGCCAACGCCACCGTCGCCGACATCGGGTTCGGCGCTGCGGCCGGTGGGCTACGTGATGATGGGAGCCGGACTCGTCGCCGTCGGCGTCGGCACGTACTTCGGGGTGCAGTCGAGCGCGGCGAGAGATCGCATCAACAACGCGACGCGCGACAACCAGAACCGTGTCACCGGCATCACCCAGAAAGAAGCGCTCGCGCTGGGTCCGCAGTCGCAGTCGCAGGCGACCATCGCGAACGTGCTGTTCGCCGCGGGCGGCGGCGTCGCGCTGCTCGGCGGAGTCTTCTGGATCATCGGCGGCGTGAATTCGGATCAGAGCGTGTCGATCGCTGCCACCGCGGGTGGCGTCACGGCGGCCGGGAAGTTTTGAACGTCCACACCACGGCCGACGGATCCGACCGGTGATTTCCCAGCGGGTTCTGCGGCGTCCACGCGGCGGCGGCGAGCTGGCTTCCGTCGGCTGAGAATCGCACGCGGCGCACGCCGAGCCCGAAGCGTTCGAGCTTCACCGCGGGCTTTCGGTGCAGCCAAACCACCCCGTCCCAACCGCCCGTCGCGAGCGTCGTGCCGTCGGGGCTGATCGCGGCCGTCGCGACGACCCCGTGGTGGCCGCTGCGCTTTTCGAGCACGGTGCCGTCGTCTGCATCGAGGCGCGCGCCCGTGTCCCATTCGCGCTCGGGCTCGACCTCGCCGCGCTGCTCGCGCGCGAAGACTTCGGGGCTCCGTTCTGCTTTCGATTCGCTGAACGCGACGCCGAGCACGCGGCCGTCTCGGTCGAGGGTGAGATCGTTGGGAAACGCGGCGTACCTGAAGCGCTTCACCTCGCGCTGATTCTCGAAGACGGCGATCGTCTTGTCCCAGCCGGCGGTGAAGAGGCGGCCGTCTGGTCCGAACGCCAGCGCGGACACTTCGGCCTGGTGGGCCTGCACTTCGGCCATCGGCTCCAGCGTGGCTGAGAGGAACGTCACGATGCCCGATTCGCCGCCCGCGGCGATGCCCTCGGGTCCGAACGCAACGCTGACCAGGGGACCTTCGGCGTGGTGCTCGCCGAGCAGCCGCCCGGTGTTCGCGTCATACAGCCGCACGTTTCCATCGCGGCTGACGGCGGCAACGCGCGCGCCGTCGGGTGAAAAGGCGATCGATTCGACGTCGAACGCGTGGGGGTTGACGGCCGCTTCGCTGAGCTTTCGCGCGCCCTCGAAGACCTGAACGTCGAACGTGTGGAGCCCGAGGCGAGAGACGGCGACGCGGTGACCATCGGCCGAGAACTGCGCGTCGTAGACGAAGTCGACGTCGTTGAGGACGGTGCGCGAGGTGAAGGGCGCCGTCGCGCAACCGGCGAACGTCAGCAGGCCGACCGCCGCCAAAGTCACCTCGAAGCGGCTCACCCTTCGGGCTTGCGGGCGGGCAGCTCTTTGATGCCCTTCGGTTCGATCGAGAGAAGGAACAGCGGCTTCTGCGCTTCGCGGTCGTCGTCGAAGCGGGTCGTGCCCGTCGCCCCTTCATGCCCCTTCACGACGGCGAGGCGATCGCGAAGCTCGGCGCGGGTCTTCGGCTGGCCCTTGTCGATGACGGCTTTGAGAATCTGCGCGGTGTCGAAGCCAATCGCGTCGAGCAGCGTCGGCGAGAAGTCACGGTACGTGTCGCGGAAGCTGTCGACGAAGGTGCGGGTCGCGGCGCGCTTGCTGTTTTCGTAGAAGCCGTCGACGTAGACGCTGCACATCACGAACTTGCCGCCGCGTTCGATGAGCTCGAATTCCTGCGTGGTGCGGTTCTTCGGCGAGCTCCACGTCGACGGGCCCAGCAACGTCACCGTCTTCAGCTTCGTCTTGCCGGTCGCCTTCTGAATCTTCTCGAGGTCGCGCTTGTCGCACGCGTTGGTGACGATGTCCTCGACCGCCAGCGCCGGAGCGACCAGCGACACCC
>JAYUXE010001175.1:0-6851 GCA_043753165.1 Archangiaceae bacterium
CCCGGCGGCCAGCTGGTCATCGGCCGTGCCGACGAGTGCCACATCCAGGTCGACGTGCCCGCGCTCTCACGAAAGCACGCCTTGATTCGCGTCGGACCTCCGCTGACCGTCGAAGACCTGGGCAGCGTCAACGGCACGCGGCTACGAGGCGAGAAGCTCGTCTCGGGAACGCGCGCCGTGCTTCGCGCGGGTGATGCGATCGAAGCCGGGCCGCTGACCATCGTCGTGCAGCGCGACAAGGCCGTCGCCGATGCGCGCCCGCGCCGACTGTGGACGCACGGATACTTCGAAGGCCGCCTCGAAGAAGAGTGCGCGCGCGCCGACACGTCGGGCGTCCCCATCACCGTGCTGCGGCTCAAGCTGCAGGGCACGTCGTCGCCGCAGAAGGTGCAGGACACGCTGGCCGAGTTGTTGGCACCGACCGACGTCATCGCGTCGTACGGCCCTGGCGAGTACGAGGCGATCATCTCGGGCGGAAATCCGCAGGCGGTCATCCAGAAGTTGTCGTTGGCGCTCGACAAGCGCGACGCGCAGGTGCTCATCGGGGCCGCGACGTTCGGCAAAGACGGCCGCGATCCCGACACGCTGCTCTTCGAAGCAAACCGCCGCGTCGAGGTCGAGAAGGCGACGGGTGAACGGCTCGCGCACGGCGCGGTGTCGATGAAGGGCGTCATCGTCGCGGATCCGCAGATGGTCGCGCTGCATGCGCTGGTGAAGAAGGTGGCGGCAGGCGACATCTCGGTGCTGCTGCTGGGTGAGACGGGCGTCGGGAAGGAAATTTTCGCCGAGGCGATTCACGCCGCGTCGCCGCGAAACGGCAAACTGTTTCAGAAGTTCAACTGCGCCGCGTTCACTGAGACGCTGCTGGAAAGCGAGCTCTTCGGCCACGAGAAGGGTGCGTTCACTGGCGCCGTGAAGGCGAAGGTCGGCCTGCTCGAGAGCGCGAACGGCGGCAGCGTGCTGCTCGACGAAGTGGGCGAGATGCCGCTGTCGACGCAGGCGAAGCTGCTGCGGGTGCTCGAAGCGAAGGAAGTGCTGCGCGTGGGCGACGTGCGGCCGCGGCCCATCGATGTTCGGTTCATCGCTGCCACGCACCGCGACCTCGAGGCGCAGGTCGAGCGCGGCGGTTTCCGGCAAGACCTCTTCTTCCGGCTCAACGGCATCTCGCTGGTCATCCCCCCGCTGCGCGAACGCATCGCCGAGCTCGAGAACCTGGCGAAGCATTTCATCGCGCGCGCGGCAAAGCAGTTCGGCCGCACGCCCGAGCCGACGCTGACGCCCGAAGCGCTTGCGATGTTGAAGGCATACCGTTGGCCCGGAAACCTGCGTGAGCTGCGCAACATGCTCGAACGCGCGGTGCTGCTCGCGAACGAAAAGGTGATCGGCCCAGAAGATCTGCCGCTGGACAAGCTGACGAGCACGCCGCTGACACGCCCGTCGCACGAACCGGTCGCGGGCGCGGCGCCGGAAGTGGAAGCAGAGCGCACGAAGATCATCGCCGCGCTCGAGACGTACGGTGGAAATCAGACGCTCGCCGCGCGCGCGCTGGGGATTTCCCGGCGTACGATGCTCAATCGCCTCGACGCGTACGCGATTCCACGACCTCGAAAAGGGAAGTGATCGATGGACGAAACCATCATCTCCACTCGTTTTGGGAAGTACGAGCTCGTGGCGCGCCTGGCCCGCGGGGGCTCGACTTTGGAGTTGCGAAGGCGGTGCTCCGTGGCCGCACGGAGACCGAGCCGGGACTCGTGAAGGGGAAGTTTCTGTATTTCTCACCCGAGCAGGCGTGCGCCGAGCCGTTGGATGGCCGCAGCGACGTCTGGGCGGTCGGAGTCATTCTTTATCGAATGCTCTGCGGCGAGCTGCCGTTTGAAGGGCAGATGCACACGGTGATGCACGCGATCGTGCATGGGCGGTTCAAGCCGGCCGCCGTGGTGAACCCACAGCTGCCGTCAGCGCCATCGACGGTGCTGGCAAAGGCGTTGGCGATCAATCGCGACCATCGTTACGCGACAGCGCTCGAGATGCAGGACGCGATTGCGAGCTTCCTCTACCGGCAGGATCCGACGTTCCCGGGTGAGACGATCAAGGAATGAATGGCCCATCTGTTCGCCGAACAGCTCGAGACCGAAGGGGGTTCGGCCTCTGTGTCCGCGCGGTTCGAGAGACAGCTGGCCACATGGGACGTCGGTGGGTTGGCCACGAAGACTGCGGCGCGCGCAAACGACGCGGACCCAGGGCGCCCATCGTCCTGCGACGAAAGTCTCCGCTTCCGTGGATTGCTGGGGCGCTGGCCCTCGCGATCGCCGGCGCGACGTTCGGGTTGCTGTCGAGTGAGTCGCAGCAGGGTCCGCCCGCGGCTCAGCCTGTCTGGGTTGCACCAAAGCCAGTGGTTTGTTCCACCGCGCGTTGTGCCCGACGTTGAAACTGCCTCCGCTTTCGACGCCGGACTCGAGAAGCAGCAGGCCACGCTCGAGAGGGCGACGCAACTGGCCATGGCCGAGGAGGTCCTGAGCGCATCACCGAAGCCGAATCTCAGCCAAAAGATTCTCGTTGTCGACACGCAGCGGACCATGCCTGCTGAGGGCGCTGGCAACGCTTTCGAAGTGCATCAAGGCCGAGCCGAAGAACTACGAGTGCCACAAGCTGCTCGGCACGGTTTACGCGAAATCGAACAATTCAGAAGCGGGGGCGAAAGAATACAAAGAGTTCCTTCGGCTCGCTCCACCGGGCCACCCCGCCATCTCGCAGGTTCAGGCGATCATCGACCAGTTCGAAAAGAAGCACTGAGCCTGCCTACTTCGCCGGCGGCGCCAGAATCTCGAACCGGGCGAGCGTGACCTCATTCGCCTTCACGACCACGGCCTTCTCGACGGCCTTGTGTCCCTGCCGTTCGACGCGCACGACATGGCGGCCTTCGGTGAGCTGCACCGAGCACGGCGTGGTTCCCGCCTGCTTGTCGTCGATGAAGAGCACGCAGCTGGTCGTCAGCCCCTTGAGCGTCGTGACGATGCGGAGCTCGCCTGAATCCATCACCGTGGATTCGCTTTCGTCCTGCACGGGCGGCAAGTCATTGCCGGTCGGGTTCTCCGGCTCGTCTTCGTCCTTCGTGTCGCGGTTCTCGTCGCGATCGCTCTGGATGCCCGACACGTCGACCGCCTGCGTGTCGAACGGACCTTCGTCATCCCCGTCGTGACCCGTGTCATCGGGCCTCGGCTCGACCATCTCGACGTCACCCGAGCTCGCCATCGGAATCTCAGCCGACGGCGGCCCACCGGGAAGCGTCGCGCTGCGACCGACGGGACGAAGCGATTCCTTCGTGTCCGAGGTGCCCGTCGCCTTCATCATCTGCTGCGTCGGCGCGCGGGTCGACTTCACCGCGACGTGCGCCGGCATCTGCCCGCTTCGAATCGCCGCCCGCTCGCGTTCCTTTCGAGCCGCCCTGTCCTTTTCCTTCTGGCGCTGCTTCTCAGCCTCGACCTCGAGAAACGCGAACGCAATCTTCGGGTCGATCTTCTCTGACTGGCCGAAGAAGGCCTCGAGGTCTGCGTAGAACTCGGTCGCGCTCTGTGGGCGTTCTTCGCGCGTCTTCCCCATGCCGCGCATCAGCGCCTTCGCCGCATCCTTGCTGACGTTCTTCGCGATCAGCGACGCGTCGGGCGCCGGCTGCGTGCGATGCGCGTAGAGCACCTCGAAGTTGCTCGCGCCCTGAAACGGCGGCTTGCCGACCAGCAGCTCGAACGTCATCGCCGCCAGCGCGTACACATCGGTGCGCTTGTCGATCTCTTCCGTGCCCGTAATCTGCTCGGGCGACATGTAATACGGCGTGCCCACCATCGCGCCCGGCTTGGTCAGACCCGGGTTCGACTTGTCCCGCACGACCCCGAGGTCGAGGATGGTGACGTGGCCGCCCGGGCCGACGAAGACGTTCTGCGGCTTGACGTCGCGGTGCACGAGCCCGTGGTGGTGAATGAACGAGAGCCCGGCCGAAATCTGCTTCACCACCGCCATCGTCTCGCCCGGGGTGAGCTTGCCGCCTTTGTGCTTCAGCACGTCGTACAGCGTCATCCCTTCGAGGTACTGCATCGCGATGTACGGCAGCGCGCCGCGCCGGCCCACGCCCTGAATCTGGATGATGTTCGGGTGCCGCAGCGTCGCCATCAGCTTCGCTTCACGTTCGAAGCGCGCGAGGACCTTCGGCTTGCGGCAATGCTCCGGAGCGAGAATCTTGATCGCAACCGGCTTGTTCAGCTTCGTGTCGCGACCCTTGAAGACGCTGCCCATCGCGCCCTGGCCGATGCGGGTCTCGATCAGCCAGCGGTCTTCGAGCATGTCCCCCGGTGCAATGAGGAACACGACCGTGTTTTCGTGTTTGTCCGTTTCGTTGGTCACAGCAGGCTGCCGACTCTACCCGCTGGCCCGGGGAAATCAGCCTCCGACCGAAGCGCTCAGCAGGGGACGCATCACCATGTAGGCAAGGCCTTGCGCCCAGCTTGGAACCAGCGGCAGTGCCTGCTTCATCCACTTCTTCGGATCCCAGTGTTCCTGCTGGTCGCGAATCTTCCCTTCGGCGTCGATCTTTAAGCTCGACTCAATCTCGTTGTGAACCTTGTTTCCGAACATCTCGTAGTCCACGACCCACTTCGCCTTCACCTCGTCGCCGGTGGCGCTGACGATTTCGGACTTGAAGGTCGCGAAGGGCGGGGCCTTCTTCCACATGTTCACGATGCTCTCGCCCTTCGACAACGTGAACATGTCGTCATGAAACTTCGAGTCGGGCCGGTAGAACTTCTTCAGCGCCTCGGGGTCGCGCGCCTCGAAGGCCTTGAAGTACTGCTCGGCCACCGCGCGGGTCCGGACGCCGGGGTCCACCGCCGCTGCTGGAGCCGCCGCTGACACCTTCTTCGCCGTCCAGCCTGCGTTCGCTGCGGCTGCCGCCGGGGCCGCCTCTGCTGCCTTCGCTGCTTCGAGCGGAGCCACCGTGGGACGCGTCGGGTTTGACTGGATCTTCATCGATTGCTCCGTTTGGGAAACATCAGTGTTTCTGAAACCACCGTAGCCTCGGCAGGCCGCGCATGGCAAGTGTTCCGCCAGGTATGCAGCCCGTGACGCGAAAAGAGGCGAGGTCGAACCAGCGGCACCGGCTGCTGGCGGCGATGGCGCACCTGGCGGGCACCGAGGGTTACGCGAACGCCTCGATTGCCCAGGTGATTGCGAAGGCGGGGGTGTCGCGAAAGGCGTTCTACGAGTACTTCACCGACAAGGAAGACTGCTTCCTCGCGGCGTACGAAGAGCTCAGCGATCGGCTCGTCGCGGCGCTGGTCGATGCGGGAAGTCACGCGCCGCGCGGACGAACGGAAGCGCAGCTGAAGCTGTACCTCGAGGCGCTGTCTCGCGACCTGCCGATGGCGCGCGCGTTCGTGGTCGAAGTGATGGCCGCCGGGCCGCGCGGCCTCGCCGTGCGCGAGCAGGTGAATGGGCGGTTCGCGAAGCTGGTGTTCGGGCACACCTCGCACGACGCGCTGGTGCGCAAGGCCATCATCGGCGGCGTGAATGACGTGGTCGCCGGGGCGCTGATGGCGGGGAAGAAGGACCTCACCCGCCTGCTGCCGCACCTGGTCGCGTTCGCGGGACGGTGAGCGGAACAGAACGCAGCGTTACTCGAGAATCGTTGAGATGTTCCCCGACGTGACGCGCGCCACGACCCCGCGCGACAGCCCCGCTTTCTCGAGCAGGTGCGCGGTGCGTGCGACGCCGAGAAGGTCTGACGCTCCGAAGCCCGCGGCGGTCGAGAGCGCGAGCCCTTCGGCGCCCAGCTTCTTCACCAGCGTCACCGCCTCTTCCGCCTTCAAGCCATCCGGGTGCACGGTGAGCCCGGCGGTGTAGCCGCAGGCGCGAATGAGCTTCACCGTCTTACCCACCGCACCGTCGACGAGCACGCGCGCCGGGTCCACGTTGCTCGCCTTCAAGAGCTGCAGCGCCCGCTTCGTCAGCGCCTCGCGCTCGGGGCCCCACGTCGCCACCCACACCGCGAGCCGCAGCCGCCGCGCGAGCCTCAGCTGTTCGGTGAACGCCTCTTCTTCCGCTTCGCCGCCCTTCCACAATTCGAGCGGACCCATCGCCTTCGCGCGCAGATGCTCGAACCGCTTCGGCAACCCGTCGAGCACCTCTTTCAAGCCGCGCCGTGGCAACGCGCGCGCTGGCACGCCGACCGCCGCCCACGCCTCGAGCCCTTGTTTCTGCAGCCGCGGCAGCTGCGTTCGAAGCAGGTCATCGAGCTGCGCTGCGATGGACGCGACCGTCGCCGGCCCAGACGGCGGAACCGCCGCCGCGAGCACCTTCTTCACCCCGAAGAAGCCCAGCGTCTGCAGGTCGGCGTCGGCCAGCCCAGCCGGGTAGACGCGGGCGTCGAACACGTCAGGCCTTCTTCGGCATCAGCAGCTCGCCATGCGACTCGCGCAGCGCGCTCTTCAAGAACTTGCCCGTCGACGTGCGCGGAATCTGCTCGAGAAAGACGAACGCGTCGGGCAGCCAGAACTTCGCGAACTGCCCTTCGAGGTGTCTCGTCAGCTCGGCTTCGGTGGCGGTCGCTCCGTTCTTCAACACGATCGCCGCAATCGGCCGTTCGTCCCACTTCTCGCTGCGGCCCGCGAACACGGCGGCCTCGAGCACTGCGGGGTGCGCCATCAACGCGTTCTCGAGCGCGACCGAGCTGATCCACTCGCCGCCCGACTTGATGACGTCCTTCGAACGGTCGGTAATCTGCAGGTAGCCCTCGGGGTCGATGGTGACGACGTCGCCCGTCTTGAACCAACCATCGGCCGTGAAGCGGTCTTTGCCTTCCCCGC
>JAYUXE010001176.1:0-2903 GCA_043753165.1 Archangiaceae bacterium
TTGAGCTTCGTCGTGAACGCTTTCGCGTCGGGAACCGGCTTGGCGGCCGGAGCAGCGGCGGGCGCGGCGGCGAGGGCAATGACCAGCAAGAGGTGGATCATGACGCCGCAGATAGCCCTTGAAGGGCCCACGGGTCATGAAGTTTTCAGGGCGCGGCGGGCTTCAACGTGTCGAGCGCGACCTTCACCTTGGTCACTTCGTTCGACTTGATGTCGACGTCGAGCGCCATCCATTTGCCGTCGGGCTCGCGGATCTTGAAGCTGTGTTTGCCGGCCGCAATGTAGACATCGACGATGGGCGTCTTGGCGACATTGCCGCTGGCCAGCTGCACTTCACACGCGCGGTCCGCATCGACAGACAAGCGGCCGAGGCCGGGGTTGGCCGCGACGACCGCGTCGGCCCCGCCCATCGACTTGTGGATGACGACGCCACCCGTCGCTCCAACGGCCAGCGCGCCCAGCGCAGCCATCACGACGCCGAAGCCAGAAGTGCCTTTGACCGGACGGCGGCGGGGCGCGCCATCCACCGGAGCGGCGCGCGACATCGATCGCGACGTCGGCACCATCGCGGGGTCGCGCTGCACGTTCATCAGCGTCGAGTCGACGTTGACGTAGGTGGCCTTTGGCTCTTCGTCCTGGTCTTGCGGCACGACGCCGATGGGCCGAATCGACTGCTTCTCGGTGACGAGTGGCGGAGGCGAAGGGCGGGCAGACGGGGCGCTGCCGCCGTTGGGGGGCGCGAAGTTGGGAGTGAAGAACTTGGTGGGCAGCGCCTGTTCGTCGGCGCGGCGGTTTTCGTCGGTGCTGTCGTCGGTGTCGACGGTCTGATTCGGCGTCGAGGTCTGCGGCCGCGGCGTGGCAGAGCGCGGCGAGCTGACCTGCTGGGTCGGCCGGCCTCCTTGAAAGACGGGGCGGCCCGGCATCGTGTGCGAACCCACTTCGCTCTCGCGCTGCCCCATCAACGGCTGCAGCTTGATCATGTCGTCGCGGCGCTTTGCGAACTTGGTGCGAACGAGGTCGGCACAGCGATCAGGGGCCCACATCGTCGAGCCCGAGGCGAGCGAGATGTCGCGCACGAGCTCGAGCGCAGTCTGGTAGCGCTTGGTCAACGGACGTTCCAACGCCTTGAGCACGACGGCGTCCAGCGCCTTCGGGACGCGGCGATTCACCGACGACGGCGGCGGCACTTCCTGCTCGTACACGGCCGCCATCTCTTTGCCCGCGTTGCCCTTGTAGAAGAGGCGCTGGCCGGTGAGCAGCTCGTGGAAGATGGTGCCGAGCGAGAAGATGTCGGTGCGGATGTCCATCTTGCTGTCGATGGCCTGCTCGGGGCTCATGTACGCCGACGTGCCGCGGACCATGCCGGCGACGGTGCGGCGGGCGGCCCCCATCGCGCGGGCGATGCCGAAGTCGAGCACCTTGCCGATGCCTTCGAAGTCGACCATCAGGTTCTTCGGGGTGACGTCGCGGTGGATGATCGGCATCGGCTTGCCGGCCGCGTCTTTGTGGCTGTGCGCGTGGTGAAGGCCCTGGGCGCAGTCTCGAATCGCGGTGAGCACGAAGCCCAGCGGCACGACTTCCTTTTTCTCGGTGGCGACGTGCACCAGCTCATCCAGCGTCGCCCCGCTGATGAACTCGATCACGAGAATGACTTCGTCGCCCGCGATGTCGAGGTCGAGAACGCGCGCGACGTTTTCGTGGTTGAGCGTGGCGGTGATGCGCGCCTCGTCGATCAACATCTGCAGCGACGACTCGTCTTCGCGGTGCTCGGACAAGATCCGCTTCAGCACCACCGGCTTGTACGCAAACGGACCCGAGCGCGTGAAGCCGAGGAAGATCTCGGCCATGCCGCCCACCGTCATGCGGCAGAGGACTTCGTATTTTCCGAAGGTCCGGCCGGTGAATTCGTCGGCGACGTAGGGCATCTAAGGCCGCGCAACCTACCAGCGCTGCCGCAACCTTCGAAGGAAGAGGATCGAAGCAATCATCAGCGGCCCGTCGAAGAAGGTGGCGCACCCACACCCTCTGGGCCTCGGCATCGGGTCGACGCCGGCGTCCACCGCAGGTCCCGCATCGGGAATTCCAGCGTCGGCTTCCGGCGGAAACGTCGACTTCACGACAGGCCACAGCGGCTCGCACAGCGACTTGACCAGGGACGGGGCGGGACAGCTGGGAGGCCCCGAGATGTTCGACCACCGCAGCAGCCGCGAGAAGTCGCCCCCATCGCCCTGCCCCACGGCCCAGCCGTCGAGCTCCTGCAGGCCGCAGGCAAAGAGGTCGTCGCCCCGGGTGGTGACGCACGCGTTGCGCTGCGGAGCCGGCAGCAGCGCGAACGAAAGCCCTTCGTCCGTCGATCGGTAGAGCTGGTTCCCCGACGCGGCGTAGACCGTCGCGGGGTTGGCGCCGAAAGCCACGCCACTGAAGATTTCCGTCGTGGTGACAACAGGGGTGAACGAGTCGCCCGAATCGGTGGAACGCAGAAGCCAGGCGGACTTCGGCTCGGTGTCCTTGTTGACGGACGCGAAGACGACCCCGGGCTTCGTGGGGTGAACCCCGAGGACGTAGAAGGCGCCTGCGGCGGGAAGCGTGGCCGACAGATCTTTGCGGACGAAGGTGACGCCGTTGTCGTCACTGCGCAGCAGCAGCGACGCGTTGACGGGCTCGAACCACCACGCGGCGACGTAGACGCGGTTGGGGTTCGAGGGGGCGATGCGCAGCGTGCTGTAGAACAGCGTCGACGATTTCTCGGTGCTTGGCGTCCACGTCTTGCCGTCGTCGGTGCTGCGCTGAATCAGGTTCTCGACGCCAAACTTGCCCGACGTGGCGAGCACGGTGGTTCCGGCCGATTGAATGTCGGAACAACCGGTGGCCTCGAACGAAGGCACGCTTTCCCAGAAGCAGCCG
>JAYUXE010001177.1:0-2896 GCA_043753165.1 Archangiaceae bacterium
CTCATCGGCTGTCTGCTCGAGGCGATCTACGCGCCGGGCGATCTCGTGCTGCTGCCCCCCGAAGCATTTCTCGCGAAGCCCGCAATCTGGCTGCGCGCGCTCTCGCGTCACAAGGCGACGATCTCACCCGCCCCGAACTTTGCGTATGGGCTGTGCCTCAAGCGTGTGCGCGACGAAGAGCTCGACGGCGTCGACCTGTCGCACTGGACGTACGCGCTCAACGGCGCCGAGCCGATTTCTGCCGAGGTGATGAACCGCTTCTGCGAACGCTTCGGCCGGTACGGCTTTCGCCGCGAGGCCCTGATGCCCGTCTACGGCCTGTCGGAAGCCGCGCTGGCCGTGAGCTTCACGCCGGCGAAGGGCGAGAAGGCCGTCGCGCATGTCGACGCCCAGGTGCTGGCCGAGAAGCGTGAAGTCGTTGCGGGAAATCGCGCGCTCGTCTCGGTCGGCCACGCGGTGCCCGGCTGCGAGCTCGAAATTCGCAGCGACGACGGCGCAGTGCTCGACGAGAAACAGGTTGGCAACGTCTTCGCGAAGGGCCCGTTTCTGATGAAGGAGTACTTCGCCAACCCCGACGCCACCGCGCGCGCGCTGAAAGACGGTTGGCTCGACACCGGCGATCTGGGCTTCACCGACGCGGGCCAGCTGTACCTGTGCGGTCGCGCGAAGGACATCATCATCATTCGCGGCGCCAACCACGCCCCGCAGGAATTCGAAGAGTGCCTCGAGTCCCTGGCCGGCGTTCGCACGGGCTGCGCGGTCGCGTGCGGGTACGAGGCGCAAGACGGCGAAGCGCTGCTGATTCTCGCCGAGCAAGCCGATGCACCGCCATCGGACCTGGGCGATCAAATCGCCGCTGCGATCTCGGCGCGCACCGGCATTCGGCCACACACGGTCGTCGTGCTTGCGCCGGGCACGCTGCCGCGGACGAGCAGCGGGAAGCTTCGCCACGCAGAGGCACTTCGGCAGTACCTCGCGGGGCAGCTCGCAGCGCCGAAGCCGGTGAACCTGCTGTCGGTCGGTGGCGAGATGGCGAAGTCGGCGCTGGCCCACGCGCGCCGCAAGCTCAACGCATGATCTGGGACGTGGCGATCGTCGGAGGCGGCCCCGCCGGCCTCGCCGCCGCCCTCGAAGCTCGCCGCGCCGGCTGTTCCGTCGTCGTTCTCGAACGCCACCCGCTGCCCGTCGACAAAGCGTGCGGCGAAGGCTTGATGCCCGCGGGGCTTGCCGCTCTGGAAAGGCTGGGTGTTCGAGCGCGCATCGCCGCCGACGACTGCGCGCCCTTCGACGCGATTCGTTACGTGCAGGAAGACGGGCGGTACGTCGAAGGGCGCCTGCCTGTTCCCGGGGGGCTCGGCATTCGCCGCCTCGCGCTCGCGACCGCGATGGTCGAAGCCGCGCGCGATGCGGGGGTCGAGCTGCTCGAAGGCAGCGCGCTGCGAAGCCACACCTTCGAGCCGGGTGGGGTGCGGCTCGACACCGATTCCCGCGAGCTCGAAGCCAGGCTGCTGGTCGCCGCCGACGGCCTTCACTCGCCCCTTCGCAAAGCCGAGCAGATGGAAGTGCCGCACACCGGAGCGGTTCGCTTCGGCCTCCGCCAGCACTTCGTCGGCACACCGTGGGGCCCGCGCGTCGAAGTGCACTTCGCCAACGGCGCCGAGGCGTACATCACGCCGGCGGGGAAGAATCGCATCGGGGTCGCCTTCCTCTGGGAAGACGGCGCACTGCCGGGAAAGGTTGGCTTTCCTGAATTGCTCGCCCGCTTCCCGGCCATCGCAGAAAAACTTCGCGACGCCACGCCGGACTCAGAGGTGCGCGGCGCCGGCCCGCTGCGACACGACGTGCCCCGGCGCGTGAAAGATCGCTTCGTGCTGCTGGGCGACTCGGCAGGCTACCTGGACGCGATCACCGGTGAAGGCCTCACGCTGGGCTTCTCAGCTGCGGCGGCGCTCGGAAAAAACCTGCCAGACGCCCTCGCCGCGAACGCGACCGCTGCCAGCCTGCAACCCTACGAGCGCGCCGTCGCCGCCGACTTCGACGCCTACGCGACCCAGGCCGCGCGCCTCGTCTGGGTGGCCCGTCGCCCGTGGCTGCGCCGCTTCGTGTTGAACCAGCTCATCTCGCACCCGCGCTGGTTCGAGTCCGGCTTGCAGCACGTCGCCGCGGCGGTACGCTGAACCACCGCCATGCGCTTTCTTCTTCTCGCTCTGCTGGTGCTCGCCAGTTGTAAAAAGCCCGCTGAAGTCGTGCCCGCCGCCATCGTCGACGCCGGCCCCGAGCTGCCGCCAGAAGACGTCGGAAACGCCGACGATCTGTTTCAGAAGGCGATGCTGCTGCGCGACGATCATCCCGGCGAAGCGATTCGCCTCTACAAGAAGTCCGCGCAGCTCGCGCCCACCGACGCCGCGCTGCAGGCCCGGGTGAAGGAACAGCTCAAAGGGTGGGAAACGCAGATGCGCGATCGCGCGCGGGCCGCCTACCTGCTGGGCTTCGAGCTTCGCGAGAGCAGCCCCAACGACGCCGCCCGCAACTTCGAGCAAGCCGTGGACCTCAGCCCCCGCGGCGATGCGATTTACGAGAAGGCGAAGGCGCAGCTGGCGAAGATGAAGCGGTAGGCCGCACCCGCCGGCCCTTCACCTCGACGCCTTCCTTCTTCAGCCGCCTCGCCTGCTCGAGCGCGACTTCTTTCGCCATCGTCCCATCCGAGCGAATCACCCGCCACCACGGCAGGCCCTTCGCCACCCGCAGCGCCCGCACCACCCCGCGCGCCGCCCCCGGCTTTCCGGCGAAGAGCGCCACCCGCGCGTAGGAAAACGTCTGCCCGCGGGGAATCGCCCTCACCACCTCGGCCACCTTCGTTTCGAACTCGGTCATGACGAAAAAATGAAGATCCGGT
>JAYUXE010001178.1:0-2892 GCA_043753165.1 Archangiaceae bacterium
ACAGCAACACGACAGCAACGAGGGCGCTGAGGTTCAGGCCTTTGAGGACAAGACCGGCCGCCGGGTTTTTCAGCCAAAGCGAAGATCCCGGGCAAAATAGGGACATGGCCGAGCAGACCCACCCCGACGATGTGCGCCTCGCGACCGCCTGTGCTCAGGGCGACCTGGCGGCCATCGCCCAGTTCGACACCACCTTCACCCCGGTGATCACTGCCACCGCGCGCCGTTTCGGCGACGACGATTTCGCCAACGAGGTGTGCCAGCAGGTGCGGCAGAAGCTGCTCGTCTCTCTGGCGATCAAGGACTACGGCGGGCGCGGACAGCTCGCGAAGTACGTGCAGGCAGTCGCGGCGCGCACGGCGTTGAATCTGTTGCAGGCGAACAAGCGGCACACGCCGATGCAGGGCGACGAGGCGCTGCTCGAGACCCCATCGGGCGCCGACGACCCCGAGCTCGCGGCGATCAAGCTTCGGTTTCGCTCGGAGTTCAAAGAAGCGTTCGCGGCGGCGATGGCGACGCTCGACGACACGTCCCGCAACGCGCTGCGATTGCACTACCTCGACGGGCTGACGCTCGCGAACCTCGGGGCGCTGTACGAGTGGTCGGTGCCCACCGCATCCCGCCGGCTCGCGGCCGCCCGCGCGACGCTGCTGGGCGCCACGCGGACGATCATGGGTGAACGCCTTCGCCTCAATGCGTCCGAGCTCGACAGCGTGCTGCGGATGATCGAGAGCCGGCTGTCGTTGGCGCTGTAGCTACTTCCCGACGCAGGTCGGACGTGCGGTGGTGCGGCAGGGCATCGCCGCGACGGGCAGGCGCCACTCGCTGACGTCGCACGACCCCGTCTCGGGCGGCGCCGGCGAGAGCATCGAGAACGTGTTGGTCGGCGTGAAGTCGGGGCCCGTCTGCCCGGCGGTCACCGTCCACCCCGAGACGATTCCCGAGCCGAGCGTGTTGCGAAAGGTGCTGTTGGTGACGAACGCGGTGTCAGGCCGCCAGTCGATCATCAACAACCCGCCGTTGTTCTCCATCGGGCCGCAGTCGAAGCCGCGCGTCCCGGTGAAGCCACCCGCATATTCGAAGGTCGCGAACGTGATCGCGTTCCCCGCCGCCGGAGCGAACGCCATCATCACGCCTGCCCAATCGCCCGCCGCCGGAATCGCCGCAGCCGACGTGAACAGCACCGGCTTTTCCGCCGTGCCATTCACCAACAGCTTCACCGGAGCAACCGACGCCTTGTTGCCCAGCAGGAAGCCGTAGCCGCCCGCCGCTTCCTTCGCGACGCGAATCTTCACGCCCGGATCCACCGTGAGTGTGAGCTGTGTCTTCGCCACGTCGTACATCGAGAAGGTGGTGTCGAGCCGGTACGGAATGCCGCGATCATGAAATGTCTCGTCGACGTCGAGCCGCGTGACGCCCAGCACCTTGATCTCTTTCTTCCCGTTGTCCGCGTAGCTGCCCGACGGAATCGTGCCGACGGCCGGAGGCTGAACGACCAGTGGCTCGGCGCCAGAGCCTTGAATCGTCAGCGCGCTCGAGTCGGCCGAGAACGTCGCATAGCTCTTCAGGACCACGCCGGTGCCGTCCGAGCTGTCGATGACGACGTCGCGCACCCGCACCAGGGGTTGCACCGGCTTTGCCTGCGAGCCGCGCGCCTCGATGGTCGAGCCCGTGGTTCCGTTGTCCTTGCCGCCGCCCACCAGGCCGACGAGCTCGAAGTCGAGAAGCCCCGTGGGCTGCACGAAAAGGCTCGCCCACTTCTTGCCCGTCTCACGAGGGACGAAGAGCACCGGCCGCAGCGTGCCGGTCGAAGAGTTGAACGTGCCCTTCGCGACAATCGAACCGCTGACGGTGATCGTGGCACCTTCGGCCATTCGCACTTCGACGCACGGCTCGAGGGTGAGCACGGCCTCGACGCGGAAGCCACTGGTCACGATGTGCGGGCTGTCGGCCGCCGCCCAGGTCTCGTTGGCGGTGATGTTCGCGCTGTGGCTGACGCCGGCGCCCGTCTGGGCGGGACACGAGCCGCCCTGCAGCATCGGCTTTCCGGGCCCTGCGTCGGGGACCCCCTCGACGAGATCATCGCAGGCGTTGAGCAGCAACAGCAGGACGAGGGCGGCGCGTTTCATGGATGCTCCTTGGGGGGAAGTCCCAGCTCTTTCCGACAGCGGTTTAAGTGTTCGGTCATCGTCTTGAGGTCGTTGTCGGTGGTCTTGGCGCGCGCGCCTGTCTTGTCGAGGTCGTTGAGCGCGGTGATCGCCGCGGACAGCGCCTCGGCCGCCTGCTTCCAGGTCGCCTTGCTGGGGTGGTCGACGGACTGGTCGAAGCGAAACTCGCCTTCGGTGGCGAGGTACAGGGCCCGGCGGTTCGCGACCCGCCCGAGCTCGGGGCTCCTGGCGAGCAGGGCGTCGATGCCTTCCATCGCCTTTCGATTCTCGGCCGCTGCCTCTTCGAACTGCTTCATGCCCGCCAGCGCCATCGCCCGGCCATTGAGCGCGTCCGACTTCGACTCGAGCACCGTGACGTTGTTGGGGTCCAGCGGGATCAGCGCCATGGTCTCGGCGTACATGTCGTCGAAGTTGGCCAGCGCCGCTTTCCAGTCTTTCCGGCTCACGTTGTTGAAGCCGGCGCTCACCAGCGTCATGCAGAGGTCGCGGCGCGTCTGAAGGTTGTCCGGGTCGAGGTTCCGCATCTTGCGGAGAATCGTCAGGGCCTCCTGCTTCGACTTCGCCGCGAGGTCGATTTGGTCTGCCGATTCCTGGGCCGAGCCGAGGCCGCTGTACGCGACCACGAGATCTCGAAGGGCCAGCGCGTTCTCTGGATCCTGCGCGACGGCTTTTTTCGCCTGGGCAAGGGGCCGGGCGGCGTAGTCGAGCGCACGCGGGCGCTGGC
>JAYUXE010001179.1:0-6825 GCA_043753165.1 Archangiaceae bacterium
GCCGACAGCGGCGCACGCCACGAGCTCGACACACTTCGCGCTGTCGTCGATGGCCTGGCCGAAGGGCTGTGGATCACGCGCGGCGACGGCACCGTCGTACAGAACAACGACGCCCTCAAAGAGATGCTCTACGCGGGCACCGAACTGGTGGGCCACCGGCCCGTCGAACTGGTGCGTTCAGCCGAGCTTCAGGAAGCCGTCACCCGTGCCTGCCAGGACGGCCTGCCGTCGCGGCTCGAAGTGAACGTCGAAGGCGTGCGGCCGCGCGTGTTGCAGGTGCACGTCACACCGCTGCGAAAAGAGGTCGGAGGATCCGCCGCCGTCTTCTTCGACGTCACCGAGCTTCGTCGCCTCGAGACGGTGCGCAAAGACTTCGTCGCCAACGTCAGCCACGAGCTGCGCACGCCCATCACCGCGATTCGCGGCTACGCCGAGACGCTGCAGGCCGGAGCGCTGAAGGATCCGGCGAACGCTCCGAAGATGGTCGAGATCATCCACCGCCAATCCGAACGCTTGTCCGAGCTCGTCGAAGATCTGCTCGAGCTCTCGCGCCTCGAAGGCCGCCTGTTTCAGCTGGCCGAAGCGCCCGTCGATCTCGCGCTGGCGGCGCAGCGCGCCGCAGAAACGGTGCGGCCCAAGGCTGCGTCGAAGAACGTCAACATCACGATCGAGGTCCCGCCGGGCATGTTCGCGCTCGCAGACGAACGCGGCGTGGAACAGGTGCTGATCAACCTGATGGACAACGCGGTCAAGTTCACCCCGGCGCAGGGCACGATCACCGTCTTCGCGAGATCTGGCGCCGGCGGGGTCGTCATCTCGGTTCGCGACACCGGCGTGGGCATCGAACAGAAGCACCTGACGCGCGTCTTCGAACGGTTCTACCGCGTCGACAAGGGCCGCAGCCGCGACATGGGCGGCACGGGCCTGGGCCTTTCGATCGTGAAGAACCTCGCCGCCGCGATGCATGGCGATGTGCGCGTCGAAAGTACGCCAGGCACGGGCAGCACCTTCTTCGTCGAGCTTCCTTTCGTCCCGACCCAATCAAAGTAGACTGTCGCAACTCTCATGCGGGTCGCGATCCTCGCCGACATCCACGGGAACCTGCCGGCATGCGAGGCGGTTCTCGATGACATCAAGAAGCAATCGCCCGATCTGATCGTGGCGGCGGGCGATCTTGCGTTGCGGGGCGCACACCCGAAAGAAACGGTCGACCTGTTGCTCGACCGCTGCAACGCCTGGCTCATGGGCAACACCGATTGCTACATCGCGGGCAATTACCTGGGCGGCGCCTACCGCGAGCGCGAGCACTGGAAAACAGATCTGCTCGACTGGACGCGAAACGAGCTCGGCGAAGAACGCGTCAAGCGGCTCGGCACGCTGCCCTTCTCGGTGCGCTACTCGCCGCGCAAAGGGCAGGACCTCTACATCTGCCACGCGAATCCGAAGAACCTCGAGGACTCGTTGGAACCGACGATGGACGAGGCCGAGCTGCGCGGCTACCTGCAGCACCTCGACGCCGCCGCCGTCGCCTTCGGACACCTTCACTTTCCCTACCGCCGCCGGGTGGGCCGCATGTTGATCGCCGACGTCGCGTCGGCCGGCATTCCGCGCGATGGCGATCTGCGGCCGGCGTGGGGGCTGTTCACGTACACCCCGCGCGGCTGGCGCGTTCAGATTCGGCGCGTGCGGTACCCGGTTCGGCGCGCGACGCAGGCGTTGACGGATCGCAAGGTGCCGGGCGCTCCGCTGTTGATTCACAAGATGGTCGAGGCCCGCTACCGCCAGCACCTCGCGCTCGCCGAAGCCGCGCGCCGGCATTCGGGCCTGCCCGCCCTGCCGCCGCTGCGCATGCCGCCGGGCTCTCAGTCGGGCAACATTCCCCCGCCGCCGGATCATCTGCCCGGCCCCAGCGCGACGGCGCCGAACCCGATTCAGCGAGACGACGAAGAGCCCAACACCGACGAGATGCCTGCGCCGCCGCTGTCGGCCGCAAAATAAAAGACGCGTCACACAAACGTCACGCTCGCGTCACCTCGGTGGAACTGACGACTCTTACATCGTGTGCGCATGCAGCGCATTCTCATCTGCGACGACGAGCCCGATCTGGCTTCGTTGGTCGAGCTCAACCTCAAGGACGCCGGCTTTGCCGTCGACGTTGCCCACACCGGCGAAGGCGCGCTGCAAAAGGCACGTGCGCAGAAGCCCGACCTGGTGCTGCTCGACGTGATGCTGCCCGATGTCTCGGGCGCAGAAGTCTGCCGCCGTCTGAAGTCGGATCCGATCACTTCGCTGGTGCCCGTGATGATGCTGACCGCGCGCGGCGAAGAGCCCGATCGCGTGCAGGGCTTCGAGGCGGGCGCCGACGACTACGTCACCAAGCCTTTCAGCGTTCGCGAGCTCGTGCTCCGGGTGAAGGCTGTGCTGCGGCGCCAGGCGACGGCCCCCGTGCTGACGCTGGAAGCCGGCAAGCTCAAGCTCGACCTCACTGCCCACCGCGCCTACGTCGACAATCAAGAGGTCGCTCTCACCGCGCTCGAGTTCAAGCTCGTGCACCACCTGCTCTTCAACCGCGGCCGCGTGCAGTCACGGGAAGTGCTGCTGCGCGAAGTCTGGGGCATGTCGGCGGATCTCGAGACCCGCACCGTCGACACGCACATGATGCGCCTGCGCGAAAAGCTGGGCGCCGCCCGCGAGCAGGTCGAGACCGTTCGCGGCGTTGGCTACCGCTTTGCTTCTGAAGATTC
This sequence comes from Archangiaceae bacterium, assembly GCA_043753165.1. Lineage (GTDB taxonomy): Bacteria > Myxococcota > Myxococcia > Myxococcales > Myxococcaceae > JAGSPQ01. The sequence continues at coordinate 2,745 of JAYUXE010001179.1, forward strand.
CAATACCCCCGCTGGAGGAACCACCCCGTGAAGAAGCTACTGGTGTTGTCACTGATCTACCCCCTGTCCGTCTTCGCACAGGAGGCCGCGTCTGGCCTTCCCACCGACCCTGCCTCGATTCCGGTGGCCACCCCGACCAATCCACCGCCGGAAGAAGAAGCTCCGAACGCGATGATGACGGACGCCGAAAAGGTCGGCTTTCTGCAGGGCAAAGTCGAAGCGCTCGAAGAACAGTTCGCCACCACGAACGTCATCGTCAACTCGCTGAGCAAGATCAAGATCAGCGGCTACATCCAGGCCCGCTTCTCGTATGCCGAGAACAGCTTCAGTGGCGTCGACGCCAGCCTCGCGTCGAGGGTGCGAGACGGCTTCTCGGTGCGCCGTGGCCGCGCGAAGATCGAGTACGTCGGCGAAGTCGCCCGCTACATGCTGCAGATCGACGCCGTGCCCAGCGGCGTCACGCTGAAGGACGCGGAAGTGGGCCTCACCGAGCCCTTCACCGGAAAGAAGTACTTCAGCCTCACCATGGGTCAGACGAAGTGGCCCTTCGGTTACGAAGTCGTGCAGTCGTCGGGCGAGCGCGAGTTTCCCGAGCGCACCCGCATGATCCGCGCCTTCTTCAACGGCGAGCGTGACCGCGGCGCCAAGCTGCAGTTCAAGGCTGGCCCGGTGCGCGCCTGGTTCGGCGTGTTCGACGGCAACGGCACCAACAACCGCGGCTTCATCGGCGTCGATAACGACACCGAAAAGGACTACTACGGCCGCTTCGCGGTGGACTTCAAGTGGCTCGCGATCGGCGTCTCAGGCTCGGGCGGTCTCACCTACAAGCCCACCGACGCGTCCGGCCCCGGCCGCCACTACGAGCGGACGCGCATCGGCGTCGACGCGCAGATCTACCTGGACCTCTTCCCCTTCGGCTCGACGGCATTGAAGGGCGAGTTCGTCGCCGGCCGCACGTACCAGGCGGGCAACGTCGAAGTGTTCGGGCAGAGCGCGCTCGGCTGGTACGGCCTGCTGGTGCAGAACATCGGCGACAACGATCAGGTCGCTTTTCGCTACGACTTCTTCGACCCCGCGACAGGAACGCTCAATGTGGCCGACGCGAAAAATCCCATGAACCCGGGCAGCCGGAATCAAGTGCATACCTTGGGCTTGCTGGCGTCTCACTATTTCGACGAGGTCTTGAAGTTGAGCGTCGTCTACGAAATCCCGATCGTCGCTACCTCGGGAACCGATGTTGCCCCGAAGCAAAACGTTTTCACCGTCCAACTGCAGGCGAAGTTCTAAGGAGCCTTTCATGAATCGCATTCTTTCGACGTTGCTCGTCCTCGCTCCACTCTCTGCCGCCCTGGCCGCGCCCGTCACGGTCAAGGGCTCTGACACGATGGTCATCCTCACCCAGCGTTGGGCCGAGGAATTCATGAAGAAGAACCCTACCGCCAAGGTGCAGGTCACCGGCGGTGGCTCGGGCACCGGTCTGGCGGCGCTGATCAACGGCACCACCGAGATCGCCACCAGCAGCCGCCCGATGAAGGAAAGCGAGATGGAAAAGCTGCGCGCGCGTCACAACAGCGCCGGCACCGAGATCGCAGTCGCCAGGGACGGGGTCACCTTCTACGTGAACGAGAGCAACCCGCTGACGACGCTGACCATGGATCAGCTGAAGAAGATCTACGTGGGCGAAATCACCAACTGGAAGGCAGTGGGCGGCCCCGACAAGCAGATCGTCGTCTTCTCTCGAGAGAACTCGTCGGGCACGTACGTATTCGTGAAGGACAACCTGCTGGGCGGTGAAGACTTCGCCGCGTCGGCGCAGACGCTGCCCGGTACGGCGGCAGTGGTGAACGCGGTCTCGAAGGAAAAGTTCGGCATCGGGTACGGCGGCGCCGCGTACGCGAAAGGCATCAAAGAGCTGCTCGTCAACGACATCGCCCCGAACCTCGAGAACGTGAAGAGCGGCAAGTACCCGCTGTCGCGCGACCTCTTCTTCTACCTGCGCAAGTCCCCGTCGGGCGATGCGAAGGCGCTGATCGACTTCTGTCTCTCGCCGGAAGGCCAGGCGATCGTCACGAAGGTTGGCTACTTCCCGGTGAAGTGAGGTGCGGATCCCGATGGACACTGCGGCCTCCCCAGCGCGCAGGCCTTCGCCCAAACGGCGGTGGCAGACGCGCGAGAAGATCATCGAAGGGGCGATTACCGCCGTCGCCTTCACCGGCGTGGCGGCGATCGCGCTCATCCTGATCTTCGTCGCGAAGGAAGCGTTGCCGCTGTTCATCGACCCCGAGGCGCTGAAGGAAGTGAGCCTCGCCAAGATGTTCCTTCCTCAGGTTCTCAAGGAAGGTAAGCCGGCCGTCTTCGTCTGGCAGCCGGTGTCGGACATTCCGAAGGTCAGCTTGATTCCGCTGTTCGTCGGCACGCTGAAGGTCAGCGTGGTCGGCATGCTGGTCGCGGCCCCACTCGGCGTGCTGGCCGCGTTGTTCACCAGCGAGCTCGCGCCGCGGAGGCTGCGCGAATGGCTCAAGCCGACCATCGAGCTCCTCGCCGGCGTGCCGTCGGTGGTGCTGGGCTTCTTCGGGCTGATGCTGCTCGCGTCGCTGCTGCAGGACACGTTCGGGCTGACGTACCGGCTCAACGCGCTGGTCGCAGGCCTCGCCCTGTCGCTGGCGATCATCCCCGTCGTCTTCACCGTTGCCGAAGATGCCCTGACCGCCGTGCCCCGCAGCTACCGCGAGGCCTCGCTGGCCCTGGGGGCCACCCGCTGGGAAACGGCGTGGAAGGTCATCCTCCCCGCGGCGGCGCCAGGCGTGCTGGCCGCCTGCGTGCTGGGCCTGGGCCGCGCCATCGGTGAGACGATGGTGGTGCTGATGGCCAGCGGCAATGCGGCGATCTTTTCACCGGGCCTCACCGATTCGACCCGCACCTTGTCGGCGACCATCGCCGCCGAGATGGGGGAAGTGGTGGTCGGCAGCCCGCACTACGCGCTGCTGTTCTTCATCGGCGTGCAGTTGTTCCTGATCACCTTCGTGCTTAACATGATCGCCGTGTCCTGGACCCGCGCGGTGGTGCGCCGTCTCGGAGGCAACGTATGAACCCACGCAAGCTCAAGTCCGGGTTCTTCTCGGGGCTCAGCGGCTTCGCGGCCTTGCTGATCGTCTTCGCGCTCGCCGTCATCCTCGTCGACGCGGTGCGCGGCAGCTGGACGAAGCTCAGCTGGGAATTCTTCAGCCAGGCCCCCACCGACGGCATGACGGGCGGCGGCATCTTCCCCGCGATCTGGGGCACCACCCTCTTGACGCTGATGATGACGGTGGCCGTGATGCCCGTCGGGGTGCTGACCGCCATCTACCTGCACGAGTACGCGCCGTCGAAGTCGCGGTTGGCCAGCGCCGTTCGCGTCGCGGTGCAGAACCTCGCTGGCGTGCCCTCGATTGTCTTCGGGTTGTTCGGCCTCGGCTTCTTCATTCACTTCGTCGGCGAGAACATCGACCACGCGCGTGGCGGTGAGCTCAAGTACGGGCAGCCGGGCCTGGTCTGGGCGGCGCTGACGCTCGCCGTGCTCACCCTGCCGGTCGTGATCGTCGCCACCGAAGAGGCCCTTCGCGCGGTGCCGGGGGACCTTCGCAACGCAAGCCTCGCCCTGGGGGCGACCAAGTCTCAGACGCTGTGGAAGATCGTCCTGCCTGGCGCGACCCCCGGCATTCTCACCGGAGCGATTCTCGCCGTCTCGCGTGGCGCTGGCGAAGTTGCCCCGATTCTGCTCACGGGCGCGGCCTACTTTCTGCCCGACCTGCCGAACACGCTCAACTCGCAGTTCATGCACCTCGGCTACCACACGTACGTGTTGGCCACGCAGTCGCCCGACGTCGAGGCGACGCGCCCGCTGCTATACGGCACCGTGGTGGTGCTTCTCATGCTGACCTTCACCTTGAACTTCGTCGCCGTCATTCTCCGCAGCCGCACCCGCAGCCGAGCCAACGCATGAGCGCCGCCATCGACCTCGAACCGGGCCTCGCCCCGAAGCCGAAGATGCAGGCCACTGATCTGTCGATCCTCTACGGCGACAAGGTCGCGGTGAAGGGCC
>JAYUXE010001180.1:0-6821 GCA_043753165.1 Archangiaceae bacterium
AAAACGTGGGGCGCGCGCTGGGTGCTTTCGAACGGACGCTGCGCACGCCAGCGCCCATCGACCGGTACTTGAATGGCGACCGTTCGGCGCTTTCAGCAAGTCAGCAGCACGGCTTCGACCGCTTCGTGCAGCTGGGCTGCGTCGACTGCCACTCCGGGCCGCTGATTGGCGCTCAACGCTTCGAACGGCTTGGCGACAAGCGGCCCTGGCCGGACGACAGAGACCTCGGCCGTTTCGAAATCACTGGCCGTCCGGCCGACCGCCACTTCTTCAAGATCGCCTCACTGCGCAACGTGGCGCGGACGGCGCCGTACTTTCACGACGGCAGCGTGCCGACGCTGGACGAAGCGGTGCGGCTGATGGGCCGACACCAACTGGATTTCGAGCTCAGCGACGCAGACGTCGCGGCGTTGGTCGACTTCCTGGGCGCCCTGAGCGCGGACCCCTGACGCGTGCCGGCCTCAGGGACCCACGCTGGAAGACGAGGCAGGGCTCGATTCAACTGTGTCGCCGGTGAGGAAGCCTTCGATGGTGCCGGCGGCCTGCGAGACCTCGAGCATCGTGCGGAACCGGCCGAGCTCGACCGTGCGCGTCTCGCCATCGGTGAACATCACCCACAGCGACAGCGAATAGTCCTTCGCCTCGCGCGTGAGAAAAGTCATCCGCACGCGGCTCTCGACGCGCGCGGATTCCAGCGGCTCGCCGTCGACGCGAATCGTGCCATCGGTGGAGGTCAACGTGAGCGTGAAGGGCTTGAGCGCGGCGGTCAGCCTTGGCAGCACGAACGCGACGAGGCCACAGCCGATGATGATGACGATGCGGCCGGCCCATTCGTGCGGGTTGCCGATGACGGCGAGCACCGGCACGGCGATGAAAAAAAGAGTGGGAGGAATCGCGTTCAGCAGGTTTCGCGGGCGGAACAGCGTCAGCCCTGACTCTTCGCTTTGTTGAAATTCGACGCCGCGCACGCCCGAAGTGTATTGGGAAACCGCATGGGGATGAACCGGTGGGTGTGGGTGGGATTGCTGTTGGGGGCCTGCACGGGGGGAAGCCCGGCGGTGGATGCGGGGCGATACAGCGCAGTGGGGCCTTTCGCCGTGGGCAGCGTCCACGCCACCATGCACAACCGCGATGGCGGGCGCGCGTTGCCCGTCGAGCTCTGGTACCCGGCGGCGGGGGGCACGGGCAGCTTTCCGGTCGAGGAGTTCGAAGAAGGCGCGCGTCGCACGCGGCTGAAGGCGTGGGTCGACGAGGCCCCCGAGAAGTGCACGCCGCGCCTGGCGCACTCGCAGCGCGACGCGGCCCTGGCCGAAGGAAGCGCGTGGCCGGTGGTGATGATGTCGCACTGCACCGAAGGCTTTCGTTTCAGCCTTCATTCCATCGCCGAACGGTTGGCGAGCCATGGGTTCGTCGTCGCCGCGCCCGACCACGTGGACAACACGCGGTTCGATGCGGGGGCGCCGTTGACGAATGCGTTTCTCGCGGTGCGCGCCGACGACATCTCGGGCGTGCTCGATGCGCTGCTGGACCCGGGCTCGACCGAAGTGCCGGCGGTGCTGCGCGGGAAGCTGGACGCGGCGCGGGTGGCGATGGTGGGCCACAGCTTCGGAGCGGTGACGACGGCCAAAGTCGTCGAGCTCGACGCGCGGGTGAAGGGCGGCTTTCTCATCGCGGCGCCGGCCGACAGCCCGTTCTTGAATGCGGGCAGCGTGACTTCCATCAAGCGGCCGCTGAGCTACCTGCTCGCGCTCGAGGACAATTCCATCTCGTATCTGGGCAACGGCTTCATTCGAGACAACTTCGCGCGGACGCCGAAGCCTTCGTGGCTGCTCGAGGTGAAGGAAGCCGGCCACTGGACCTTCTCGGACATCGCGGGGCTCGGCGGGGCGTACAAGCCGGGGTGCGGCGATGGCTTGCGTGACCCCGACGGCGGCGCGTTCACCTACCTCGACAACGACACAGGCCGCGGCATCGCGCAGCGGGCAGTGTCGGCGTGGGCGGCGCAGCTGCTGCGAGACGACGCGGCGGCCGCGTTCGAGCTCTCGATTTCTTCAGACGTCGTGACGGTGAAGAAGCGTTGACCCCAGAGATCGGGCTCGGGTCATCGACAGGCGGCCTGCACCGTCTTCACCCAGTCGGCCGAGGCTTCGTTGCTGCCGATGCTCTCGTCCATGCAGAGCCACTGTTGGGCGTCATTCTTCTCGGCGATGACGACGAGCTCGGCGCCCACTTTGAAGTGCTTCTTCGACAGCGAGGGCACGTCGCCGGGCTCAGCGGTGGCGGAAGACTTCACCACCAGATGCAGCACGGTGACCTCGCCGGTCGTCTCGGCGCCTTTGAGCGTGCGCTTCACCGCGTAGGTCACCGACTGGTAGCTGGCGACGCGGCCGCTGAAATTTTTCGGCGCGGGCCCGACGGACACGACGGTGCCGAGCCACACCTTCGCGGCCGACCGGCACAGCTCGACGAGGGGATCCACTTTCGCTTCGGAAGTCATTGGCGAGACCATGAGTACTCCAGGAAGAAGGAAGAGAAAGGGATTAGCGAACGCGCCGCGGAGGAGGCGGCGGCGGGTTCGTGCGGTTGATGCCTGTGATGGTCGTGCCACCGGTGGTCTCCTCGGTGTAGCCGTTGTCGTATTGGAACACGGTGTTGCCCGCTGCGTTCCGCGTCGTGTCGTTGGGCGGCAGTCGCAGCTGCGAGCGCTGGCCGATGTCGCGGCGGTACTGATTTTCCTGCACGATGGCCGCGCGGTGGCTGGGCGGATACGTGTTCGCTCCGGTGCGCAGTGCACCCTGCCGCGCTTCCGCCATGCCGTGCACCAGGTTCTGGCCCTGCGTCATCGCGTCCGGATTTCCAGCAGGCGGCGTGACCGGGAAGGCCTCGAGGTCATCGAGGTCGAAGGTGTGGTTGCCGCTGCCGTTGAAGGCGTCGACGTAGTGACCCGGCTGGCTGCGGCCGACGGTGACGTTCAGCGGGTGGGCTGCGTCGGCGTTCTGCGTCTGCATCAAGCGGTCGAACGACGGCGAGGTCAGCATCTCGCGGCGCATCATCGTGGTGTACGTCGCCTGGTCGGCGGCGCTGCCCGTGACCGCGATGCCGACGCCAGGAGTGAACGTCGCGGCGCCGATGCGGCGAAGCTCTGCGGCTTCGGGCCCGGTCGTGCCACCCTGCCGCATCACTTCACCGAGCGCACGAAGCTCGCCGGCTCCATCGGCAGACGCGCCGCGGGCGAGCAGCGCGGTGTTGTCGAGGCCATGCACCTGGTCGACGGCCGAGTGCGCACCGAGGTCGTTGATGACGCGCGTCTGGCTCGCGGCGGGCAGCGCACGGAAGGCGGCGTTGCCAGCCAGCGTGTTGTAGTCGCGAACCACACGCGCGTCGTTCGGGTGCGCGGCAATCTGGGTCAACATCTCCTGCTGATGCGCGGCGCCGACCTGGGCGAAGTTGGGTGAGGTGGCGAGGGCGATGGTGGCGGGGTTGGCCTGGTTCGCGCCGACCATGGTGACCAGCTGCGCCTGGCTCGCATCGGGCAGCGCACGGAACCGGGCGTTGTCGGCGAGGCCGCCGAGCGTGCGCGCCATCGTCGTGTCGCGCGGGTGCGCGTTCAGTGTGGTGAGCATCTGCGCCTGGCGCGCGGGCGTGGTGTCGCCGAAGCCGCGGTGGGTCGCCAGCGTCGGCAGCGCGGTTCCACTTCCCTGTGCCCCCATCAAGTCGATGGCCTGGGTCTGCGTTGCGGCAGGCAGTCCGCGGAAGTTGGCGCTGTTGCCGAGCGCGGCGTACTCATTCGCGAGCCGCGTGTCGGTGGGGTGCGCGTTCATTCCATTCAGGGCCTGCGCCTGTTGCGCGGCGGGCAGCTGGCTGAAGCCGCGCGTGGTGGCGAGGGCCGGAATCGCGCTGCCGGCGCCGTGCGTATTCACGAGGCCGATGGCCTGCGTCTGGGTGGCTTCGGGCAGCGTGCGGAAGTTGCCGCTGTTCGCGAGGCCGGCGAGGTCGCGCGCGAGGCGGGCGTCGGTCGGGTGCGCGTTGGTGGAGTTCAGCATCTGTTCCTGCTGCGCGCGGGGCAGCTGGCCGAAGCCGACGGCGGTGGCGAGGGTGGTGGCCTGCGCGCCAGCACCGTGGCGGCTCAGCTGATCCGTCACCTGGCTCTGCGTCGCCTGCGGCAGCGCGCGGAAGTGTTCGTCGCCCGCCATGCGCGTGAGCTGGCTGGCAAGTGGCGCATCGTGCGGGTGGGTTCCGACGGCGTTGAGCATTTCCTGCTGGCTGGTGCGCGAGAGGTTGTCGAAGCCCTGCGAGCCGGTGACGCGCGCGACCGACGTGCCGCCGCCGTGCGTGTTGACGAGGCCAATCGCCTGCGACTGGGTGTCGTTGTTGAGGCTGCGAAAGCGCGTGTTGTTCGCCATCGCGGTGAGCTCGGTCGACACCGCGCGGTCTTCGGGGTGCGCGGCGTAGGCGTCGAGCATCGCGCGCTGGCGGGTCGCATCGAGCTGGTTGAAGCCAGGAGCAGTGGCGAGGCGGGTGAGGTTCCCGTCGGCCGTGCGCGAAGGGTTCGCACGTTCGAGCTCGAGCACGCGGGCCTGCGTCTCGGCGGGAAGGCGCGCGAACTGGGGGTTGCTGCCGACGCGTCCCTGGGCTGGAGCGCCGGGGCCGTCGAACCTGTCCGCGGGCGAATGGCCCGTGGGCGCCGCAGGTGCGGGAGCAGCAGGCGCAGGGGCTGGACGCGGCGCCTCGACCGGCGCGCGAGGGGTAACGGCAGGTGCGGCAGGAGGCGGGCGCGGGGCAATCGTCGGAGGAGCCATGTGGGGATTCTCGGCAGGCGAGAACCCCAGTTGTCAGTAAAAGTCGAATTGTTTCAAATGGTTGTGTCCGCGCAGGTCACAAGTGTGACCGTCGCAGCCACAATGTACGTTCAGCTCACTGGCACGACGGCGTGCTGGCGATCGCTGACTCGACCTCGGAAAGCGTGTTCCCGTTTGCGGTTCCCGAAACTCGCAATCGATAGTCGCGGGTGCTGGTGAAGCAGCCGACGGAAGGCGCTGAGGCGATGGTCGCGACAGCCGACTTCGTCGACGAGAGGCAGACGCCTTCGTTCCAGCTCGAGTTTGGAGAGCTGCGAAAGTCGAGGCAACCCTTGATGGTGAGGCTGGCCGGCCCCGAGCAGGTGATGGTGCCCAACGCGATGATGGAGCCCGGGGTCGCGGCACGGGTCGGCGTCGCCGCAGCGATTTGACAGGTCACAGCCGCCGAGCCGCCTCCAGTTCCCGACCCGCCTCCGGTTCCCGAGCCGCCTCCAGTTCCCGAGCCGCCTCCAGTTCCCCCTGTTCCAGGTGGGGTTCCACACGCAGCGACGAAAATCAGAACTGCAGAAAGCAAGGCAAGTGGTCGAGGATTCATGGCCACGGTAGGTGTCAGCCGACGGTGGTTTGATCAACACAATTGGCCGGACTCGCCTTGGGCGTTGGCCAACCCGGACCGTCAAAGGTTGTCGAGTCTGAGAGTTCCGGGCATGCGGAGAATGAAGTCGGCGCCGAACGCCGTCGAAGGCGCGAGCGTGCCGGCCGGTTTTTTTTCGAGCACCTGCTCGACCGCGCTGATCGCGCAGTGGCGCGTGAGCTCGTAGCCTTCGGCGGTCTCGAGCCACGCTTCGGCGAACGTGCCGTCGGAGCGGGACGCTTTCGCGTAGAGGTAACAGCGGCCTTTTTGGCGGCCGGCCGCGTCGGGTCCGGCGGTGCGCGCTTCGACTGTCGCGTCGAGCCAGGCGCGAATCGCTTTCGTCTTCATCAGCCTGCCGATCAACGGAAGGCCGACGGCGCCCAGGGGCCAGATGGCTTCCATCGTGCGCGCCAAGCCGGAAGGCACGGAGAGGCTGACAGTGATGTTCGGAATCTTCGTCGCGTGCCACGCGGTGACGAGGTCGGCGATGGGGCCGGGGACGACGTACGACTCGCGGCCCGAGAAGCGGACGCGGTGAATGCCTTTGCCGAGTGGATACGGAATGAGCTGGCCGTCGCGGCGCACGAAGCCGCCGTCGGGGATGATGCCGAGCAGAGACTTCGCGGTGCCGGCGGAAGGCGTGCCGATCGCGACGAGCGCGATCTGCAACGTGTCGGCGCCGGGCAGCTTCGAGGCGACGTAGGACGCGAGACAATCAGAAGGGACGACATCGAAGCCGACGCCTGGAATCAGCGCGACCTTCTTTGCTTTCGCTTCCGCGTCGCGATCGAACAGCGCGCGGAAGACGGGCAGTTCGCCGGTGATGTCGAGGTAGCTGCAGCCGACGTCGAGGCACGCGTCGGCCATCGGCCGGCTGGTCTCGACGAACGGGCCGGCGGCGTGAAGCACTGCGCCTTTGCCTTCGAGCAGCGCACGAAGCCCCGCCGCATCATCGAGCGGCACCGCTTTCCACGGCAGACCGAGGCGTTCACCGATTGCGCGAAGCTTGTCGGCGCTGCGGCCCGCGAGCACGGGCTTGTGTCCGCGGCGCGCGGCTTCTTCGGCGAGGAGGACTCCGGTGTAGCCCGTCGCTCCGTAGAGGACCCAGTCGTTCATGGGCGCGGACTATCCGCCTGCGGCGGAAGGAGTCGGGGGCAGAATCCGTGAGCCCCCTTGCATTCCGGTGCGTCTTTGACCTACAGGCGCGCACATGCGCACACTCATCGCGGCCGTCCTTCTTCTCACCGCTTGCGGCGTCAGCGAGCTCAGCACCACCACCGACGTCGAGAAGCAGGACGAGCAGGCGCAGGCGTTCAGCAGCGCGCAGGCCACGTTGCTCGAGCTCGAGTTCGACGGCGAGCTGACGGTACCCGGCACGGTCAGCGCGA
>JAYUXE010001181.1:0-6806 GCA_043753165.1 Archangiaceae bacterium
AAATTCGGCTGCACCTTGCCCGACCAGGTCGAGTTCCTCGAGAAGTTCGCAGCCGACCTGGCGAAAGGGAAAATCACAGGCTACCCGAAGGCGTAGCCTGCGAGACCTTCACCGCAGGTGGAGCTACGGCACGTAGAAGCGCACGCGCAGCCCGTAGAACGGCCGGAAGAATTCAATCGCTTCCGGGCTTCCGCCGGTTCCGACGTACCCGCGAATCGAGATGAACGTCGAAGGCGACCACTCGAGGTAGCCCGCCAGGACCAGCGGCAACACCTGGTCGGCGGGCCAGATGCTCGAGAGGCTCGTGTCGGCATGGAAGCCCAGCTGCAATTCGACGGGGCTTCCGAGCACCGTCGGCACCGCGAGAAAGAGTTCGGCGTACGCGTTGCCGACCATCGCGTGCTGCGGCCCGAGCCAGGTGCGGATTTCCTGATTGCCGATGGAGACCTCGCCGCCGTACCGCGTGCCAATCAACGTCGTGACGTAGTTCTCGCCCCATTCTGTGAGGCCCGAGCGCGAGTGAATGTCGGCGTAGAACATCACGCCCGTGTTGCTGAACGGCAGCCAGCCCGCGTCGCTGGCGATGAGGCTCGACAAGATGGAATCGAGCGCCAGCGCCTGCGTCTCGGGCCTCCCGTCATTCGGGCCGCCGAAGCCGGGCACCGCGCGAACCCCCAGCTCGAGCGAGAACCGGCCCGAGGACGATTGGTGGCGCAGGCCGAATGACGGCAACGTGCCCTGGATTCCGTAGGTCCCGTTCGTGACGTCGGCGTTCAAGCCGGCACGGACGCGGAACATCAGGCTCAGCGTCTTCCCTTCGAACTTGAACGCGCGCGCGATTTCGATGCGCGAGGTGAAGACGCGCCGGAAGCCGAACGCGGCCTCGGCGGTGATTTCCCAGCAGCGCCCGGGCGAGCCGATGCCGTTCAGGTAGTAGAGCCGTGCGTCTTCGGGCTCGTCCTTCTCGGTGAAGAGGTCGAAGGGGGCTCCGTCGGGCCGCCTGCCTTCTCGCTTGTCGCAGCCACCCAGCGGAACCGAGCCGGTGTCGCCCGCGAACGCAGCCGTGCCCAACACCAACGCCGCCACCACCAGCGCCTTCATGGCGTCACCCCGCAGGCGAAGTTTCCGCGCGGCAGGGGCGCCCTCGCGGCTGCCGTCATCGGGTCGACGATGGTCTCCCACGCCCGCAGCGTCGTCTCGGCCGACAGCATCAGCGAGTCACGCACGTCCGAGCCACAACCCGGATACGCGGCCGCGACCTGGACGAAGTCGGCGAGCAGGCCGTAGGTCGCGAGGCCGCGTTCTTCGAGCAGCACTTCTTCGCCCAGCGTTCCGTCGGCGCTGCGGAAGCGCATCGGTGAAAGCGCGAAGGGCGGTGACCCCGCGGGAAGCTCGCCGTCGGTGACGGGGCAGGCAGACGCGGCCAACGCTCCCGGCGGCATCGGCAGCTCGGAGATGTCGGTCGTGCCGTTGAGCCCGTTGAAGTCGGTGCCGAACGTCACCATGCCGAGGCGGCCGTCGGCGACGTGCTTCATGATCGACGCGTACCGGCGAATCCAGTGGCCGACTGGATCTTCCACGACGTCGACCCGCACTGCGTCGATCGCGAATGCGCCGCTGTCTTTCTTCCAATCGAGCACCGTGAAGTCGATGCCGCAGACCTGCGACGCGTCGCCGGCATGGCGAAGGAAGGCGTAGAGCATCGTCGACTGCTTCCACTCGCCGCGCTGGTTGATGGCGGCCCAGCCGTCGGGACATTCAGTCGCTTTCGGGTCGGGCATCACGTTGGCGGGGCACGCAGTTCCGATGCGGGTGCGAAGGGCGAGGCAGGCGTTGGCCCCGACCTGCTGGGCGCTCGAGCCGGGCAGGGCGGTCTCGAAGTTGCTGGACGTCATCGAGACGCGAAGCAGGTGGCCCGACGCGGGAATGTTCGCGTTCACGCTCGGGCGGTCGTTGCGGCTGTACGCGGTGAAGCTGCCCGCCATGCCAACCAGCGTGACCAGCGGCACTTCACCCCGTGCAGCCAGCCGCACAATCGGCACCGCAGCTTGCGCGCCGCTGGAGCCCGAGACGTCGAGGCGAGTCATCGTCCACGACGCGGCGCGCTCATCCATCCACTGCGAGCTGCACTGCTGCTCGAGCACGCGCTTGCCGTACGCGCCGGCGCAGTTGCCATCGCACTTCAAGTAAAGCCACTGCACCGTCACCTGCTCGAGGTCATCGACGGTGTACGGCGCGGGCTCGCATGTGTTTTCGGTTTCGCAGCTGGCCGCTTCGCAAACGGCGGTGGCGGGCGTGCGCTTCTTCTGCTGCGCGCCGAGGGTGACGGTCGCTCTGCAGGCCTGGCCCGTGCACGCCATCGGGGTGAGGACGACGCGGCGCTGGTACTCGTCGGCCGGCACCGGGTCGCGCAGCTCGACACGCACGAACGGTTGGGCGTTGGCGACGATGCCTGAGATTCCGCCGAGGGTGTCGACCTGCAGCGTGTCGATGGCCATGCCTGCGTCGACGACGTCGAGCTTCAGCGCAGGGGCGCAGCCGTCGCGTCCTTCTTTCGTGACGCAGTCGGCGTGGTTCACCGGGTTCAGCGTGAGCAGGGGGCTCGCCCTCGCCGAGAAGACGTTGCGGCTGTCGTAGGCGCCCAGGCCGGTGCCGAGGCCGAGCACGCCGTTGCGGCGCACGATTTCGCGGGCGGCTTCGGAATCCAGCGACCTTTCGGTCGGTGCGCCCAGGTTCGCGTCCACGCACGGCGGCTGGGTCGGAAAACCTTTGCAGAGGTTCGCGATGTCGCCGTGCGACGCCATCAAGGGGAAGGTGGGGTCGAGCGCCAGCGTCTCGGACACCGAGCGCGCGCCCATGTGCGAGACGTCGATCATCATCCCCGCGTCCATCATCTCGAGGATTCGCACCGCGCCTGGGCGTTCGTTGGCGAGACATTCTGCGGCGGTGGTGCAGAGGCCGCGCAGGTTCTGCTGGCCGACCTCGGTGAACGTGCTGCGAATCGGATTCACGCCCGCGCAGCCCGTCAGCGGCTCGTAACAGAGGCCCGAATACGCGAGGTACGGGATGTTCTGCAGCCCCACGTAGACCGGAGGGCTCGCCTGCACCAGCGCCTGCGGCCACCCCAGCGGGTTCGTGAACTGCGTCGTCGCGACCACGTCCATGAACTGGTTGGCCTTCTGGTCGCTGCGGTAAATTTCGCTGACCGCCGAGCTTGCCGAGTTGAACAGCGACGCGTTCGCCGCCGCGCCGCCGATGCCGTTGTCGATGAGGTGCACCGGGAAGATGTGGCGCGCGTCGTGGTTTCGACGCAGCGACTCGACCTGCCCGGGCTGGAAGCCATTCATCTCGAGCGAGACGACGAGCGCGAGCCGGCCTTCGTTGATCAGCTTGCGTGCGTCCGCGGGCGTGCGGGCGATTCCCATCCACGTCGCGTTCTTCTTCACGATTTCGCGAATCAACGCGATCTGCGCCCGGGCGGATTCCAGGTCGGCCTTCTTCGTCGGCACGAAACCGTCGACGAAGTTCGGGCCGCTGAGCAGCGCCGCGATCACCTGATCATCGGTGGTCGACGCGAACATCAGGCGCAGGCCGCCTTCGTACGCGCGGCGAATCGACGAGATGTTCATCTGCTGGTGAATGACATCGCGTGCGTTGGGCCACGATGGGGTGGGGCGCAACCCGCCGCTGGCGACGGGGCCGTGCGCGAAGCTCGCGATGTTGGCGACCGCGGGGAAGACCTGCGCTCCGACGGCGCGATCGATGGGGCCCGTGCCCGGCTGGGTGTGCGTCTCGACGGGACACGCGGCGATGCGGGGCAGCTGGGTGGCGTTCACCGGTGCGTCGTCGATCGCCTTGCCCCACACGAGCGAGCCGTGAAACGCCTTCTCGATGGCCGGGTGCGCGTGAAGGTCGGCGAAGCCCCAGACCGCATCGGACGGAACACCGGCCCGCGCGGCGGCGATGGGCTGACAGGGCGGGGGGGAGACAGGCGGTGGCGCCTTCCCGCAGGCGGTGGTGAGCACCAGCAGCGATGCGGCAACGCGGACGTCAATCACGGCTCCACCCCCAGGTGAAGCCGACGGAAACGGACCAGCGGAAGATGCTGTTGAGCGCGACGGGGGTGTCGAGCGCGCCGCGCAAGTTGATCGCCCACATCCGCCACTTGCCGACGGGAATCGCGATGTCGACGAACGAATGAAGCTCGGGGCGAACCAGCAGGTACGGGTCGGCGTAGGGCGCGTCGTTGCGCGAAGGGTACGACTGGGTGACCGCGGCGCCGAGGCGCGTGCCGACCGACATGCGGGCGGGAAGGTTCCTGGGTTCGCGCGACCAGAAGTGGCTGAAGGCGATGTACGTGAGGTCGACTTCCATGAAGAGGCCGGCGACCAGCATCACCCAGCGGTGATCGAAGGCACCGCCCAGCGAAAATGACAGGCCCGATGAGAAGGCCCCTCCGCGCACCTGGTTGCCCGAGAACGAGCTGTACGCCGCGTCGACGGTGAGCTCGCCGAAAGCACCGGGGACGTTCGGCACCGCGCCCACCCCGGCCACCACGCGCACGTACATCGGCGGCGTGTACGGAGCGCACCGCAGCAGCTCGGCGTCCGTGCACGTGTCCCGGTCTTGCACTTCGGAGCACGGTGTTGGTTTCTCGTCCGCGCGCGAGCCCGCTGCACCCAGCAGCAGCACCACCGCCAGCCCCTTCGTCGACATGTCGTGTTGCCCCCTTTCCCGGCTCGGAAAGAGACCACAACCGCACGGACTCGCCAGTTCAGCGCCGGAAAGGTCGGCACGTGCTTTTTCTTGCGATGAACGGAATGTCGTAAGTTCGGCGCGGGCATGAAGTTCGGCATCTTCGGGTTGGCAACGCTCATCCTCGCCTGTCAGCCGGACGTGGCGCCGCCGCCGGTGCCCGCCGTCGTGAAGGCCGTCGCGCCGCGGCCCGAGCCGGGGCCTGCGCCTGAGCCAGTGTTCGAAGAGCCGCGACCGCTGCAGCTGCTGGCCGCCGAGCTTCAGGCCCCCGGCGCTGAGCTCGAGACGTCAGGTGACGCCCCGCCATGCCCGCACCCGCTGGCCGCCTTCTTCGACGCGCTCGAGAAAAACGGCGCCCCCGATTCGCCGGCGGTTCGCATCGTCGTGCTGGGCAACTCGTTGATTGCCACCGACGGCGTCATCAGCATGGTGCGCGAACGGCTGATCGAACGCCTCGGCTCGGCAGGCCGCGGTCAGCTGCTGGCCGACCGCCTCGGCTCATGGGGCCCGCGCGTTCGCACCGGCACCGCGGAAGGAAAGTGGGGCCTGTCGACGGTCGGAATCTTGAAGCCACTGAAGCAACCGCACGGCCTCAGCGGCGCGCAGCACCAGGCGCTGTCGAAGAACGCGAGCACCCGGTACACGCTGCACGGCGACACGAAAGCCGAGGTGCTGTGGTTCGCCGAAAAGCCGCAGGCGCAGCTTGCAGTGGAAATCGACGGCGCCCGTGTCACCACCGTCGAGGCGCTGCCCGAGGGCAAAGTGCAGCGCACCGAAATCAACCTGCCCGCCGAGTCGCACACGCTCAAGCTCGTCTTCCCGCAGGCCGGCCCCACCGTGCAGGGCGTGGTGCTCGAGCGCGAAGGCCGCGGCGTGGTGATGGACACGTTCGGCGTTCCTTCCGTCGATGCGTCCCTTTATCTGCGCACGGACGAAGCGCTGTTCATCGAACAGCTGCGCGAACGCAAACCGTCGCTGGTGATGGTGATGCTCGGCGGCAACGAAGTGAAGCGCATCGCGTGGGGCCGAACGGAGCTCGAGACCATCGAGCGCGACTTGAAGGCCCTGCTCGCCCGCATCCACACCGCGGTGCCGAACGCGTCGTGCCTCGTCGTCAGCCCCATCGATTCCGTGCGCGGGCCCACCGCGAAAGCGCCCTACGCGCAGCGCCCCGAGCTCGACGGCTACCTCGCGCTGCAGAAACGCGTCGCGCTCGAAGACCACTGCGCGTACTTCGATCTCTTCAAGGCGATGGGCGGCCCCGGCTCACTCAAGCGCTTCAAAGCGAAAGGCCTCGTGCACGACGACCTGGTGCATCCGCGCGGCAAAGGCCTCGACCTGCTCGGCGAGCTCACCGTCTCGGCCATGCTGCGTGCGTACGACGACCGCGGCGCGCGGGCGGGCGCGAATTGAAGCGTTGGGTCGCCGCGCTCTGGCTGTTCGCGCTGCCATGCCTCGCGGCCGAGCTCGACCCCGCCGTTCGCGCCGCCGTCGACGCGTCGATTCGCAGCATGCTCGGCCCCAACCAGGCGGCGCTGTCAGTCGGTGTGATGCACGGCGACGAGGTCTGGTTCAACGCATACGGCTACGCGGACGTCGAAAAGAAGATTCGCGCCACGCCGCGCACGTCGTATCGCATGGCCTCGGTCACCAAGTCGTGGACGGCGGTGTCGGTGCTGCAGCTGGTCGAGCAGGGAAAGCTCGGACTCGACGACGAGATTCAGAGGTCGGTGCCTGCGTTTCCGAAGAAGGCGTTTCCCGTCACCGTGCGCCAGCTGCTCGGCCACCTGGGCGGCCTCTACCACTACCGCGGCCTCGCCTCGGAACGCGTCACCAAGCCCGTCACCACCGCCGGAGCGCTGTCTCTCTTCCAGGCGTGGGACCTCGCCTGCGAGCCCGGCACCCGCTTCCTCTATACGAGCTACGGCTACAACCTGCTCGGCGCCGCCATCGAATCGGCGTCCGGTATTTCCTACGCCGACTACCTCGCCGCCAACGTCTTCGGCCCGCTGCAGATGAAGGACTCGGACATCGAACGTCCCGCGCGCGCG